>CAVGNL010000096.1:0-5245 GCA_963630455.1 Prevotella sp. CAG:755 | reverse complement strand
AGTTATTCCTGCAGGCGTCGCAAAGATAAACATGGATACAGATATTCGTCTTGCGACCACCAGAAACATACTTGAGTATTTTGCTAATCATCCAGAAAAGAAGGAAACAAGCAAAATCTACAATCTTTTAGTCGAAAAACCAGAATCATTTGAATACCGTTACTATCTCAAAGAATACATTGAAGAACTCGAAACGAATCACGGATTCAACAACGAATTAAAAGAAATCGTTCCTTTGATGGAAAAAGCAGTAAGAGAAATCGTTGCTACTGCTAACGCTTATTTTGGTTGCATCGGCGATGCTGATTTAATCAAATAATCCTTATTAATATCCTTATAAATGCCTAAAAAACCTCATGTTGGACAACCAATATGAGGTTTTTTATCGTAATTTTCTGTGGTATTTTCATTTCCTATCGATAAAGGAAATGAAGTCTTTGTTATCGTTTACCAAAGGTCTTAGCCAATCGGCGTATTCTTTGCTCACGTCGTTTCCGTTAATGATATAAGAAAGTGGGAATTTTGATTCCGTCAACATCACTTTTTCGATTGGAATGAGAATAGACTCAACCTTATAAGGATTGTTTGAAATTCTTTTTAATCCCGCCATTACACCATTTCTTTTTTCTAAAACCGCCTTTGCTGCCACCTTACCCATCAAAACAGCTTCTTCCAAGTCGATCTCCGAAACCAAAGAAGAGGAACATCTCGCGATCAAGCCTGGTTTTTCAGAACGAGCCTTAATGCCGAGCTTTTTTATTATTAATGTGGCAAGATGAGAGGAAACATCGCCGAAATATGTCGCTCTATCAGTTTTAAAGATAGGTTCAACTATCGAATTTCCTTCTTTATCTTTTAGCCCTTCCGAGCAGCATACGATGACTCCCTTGCCTTTTTCCCATTCTTTTTTCACATCCATAAGAAATTTGTTCTCATCAAAAGGAATCTCTGGGAGGTAAATTAATTGGGGGGCATCGCCTTTTTTGTCTCTTGCTAAAACGCTAGCTGCTGTTAGCCAGCCGGCATTTCTCCCCATTATTTCGATTACTGAAACATGAATTGGGAGGCCTTTAACGTCTTGGGCGCAATCTCTGACTGTTTGAATTACGTAATTAGCCGCTGAAGCAAAGCCTGGCGCATGATCGGTCACTCCTAAATCGTTATCAATTGTTTTCGGTATGCCAGCGCAATATATCTCAACGCCTCTTGCTTTTGCGTGCTTATAAATATTTCCGATTGTATCCATTGAGCCGTTCCCGCCGGTAAAAAGCACATAGGAAATGTTATGTTTTACCAAAATATCAACGATATGTTCGTATTCTTTTTCGTATAGCGGAAAACGCGATGAGCCAATCGCGCTTCCGGGAGTCGTTTTTAATCGTTCTAGTTCTTCACCGTTTAAAGAAGTCAAATCGATAAAATCCTCATTGTATAAGCCTTTGCTTCCGACTCGCGCAGCATATATTTTTCCTTTAAAGTTTTCTTCTTTTATTTCTTTTAAGGCGCCGTAAAGCGAGGCGTTAATCACAGCTGTTGGAGCCCCACCATGAGCGATCAAAATGTTTTTAATGTTTTCGGCCATTGATATATACCTCTCTAATTTCATCATTTTCATCCGTTAAAAGGAAATCAGCATCTTTGTTCAATTCAATCGATCCAATTCGATCATCCATTCCTAGCATTCTCGCAGCATTAAGGGAAGTCATTTTGCTTGCCTCGACGTCGTTAAGCGAGGAAAATTTCTTGATATTCCTAAAAGCTCTATCCATCGTTAAGGTTGAACCAGCCCTAACCCCTGTGGCAGTTATTTTGCAATCATGGTCTTTTACTGTTATAGGCGTGTTGCCGATAAAATAATTTCCATCTGGCAATCCTGCCGCCATCAAAGAATCGGTGACGCCGATTATTTTATCGTTTCCTTTTATTTTACGTAAAAATTCAACCATTTCAGGAACGACGTGTATCCCATCCAAGATGACCTCATTATATAATCCGTCGAAATACAAAGCCGCCGAAAGAATTGAAGGAAAATGCTGGTGAATACCTTTCATCGCATTCATTGTATGCGTGATAGAACTTGCTCCGGCTTCATAAGCCATTTTAGTTTCGTCAAAGGTGGCGTCAGAATGCCCACAAGAAACTCTAACTCCCTTAGATACCAAATACTCAATCGTTTCTTTGGCGCCAGGAAGTTCTGGAGCGATTGTCATATATTTAAAAAGCCCATGAGATTTCTCAAGAAAAAGGGAAGCTTTCTCGATTGTCGGAAGTTGAAGGCATTCCTCTAATTGAGCACCTTTATACACCTTCGAAAGAAAAGGGCCTTCTAAATGAATTCCTTTAATCGTTGGATTGATTTTAGAAGCCTCATAAATCAAATCCATTTGCTTGAATATAACTTCATCTCTTTCGGTTAAAAGAGTAGGCAAAAGGGAGGTAACGCCTCTCGATGAATAAAAATCTAATAAGGAAAGAATCTCATCCAAATTTCTAACCGTCGAGAAATCAAGCCCGTTTGCACCATGAGTGTGAACATCAACGAATCCAGGAATCATTCGTAAAGAAGAGCTATTTTCCGATGGAACGAACTTAACAAATTTTCCTTCATCAATTAAAACATCTAAATTCTTATACCCTTCAGGGAGAAGGACATTCACGCCTTTGATTATTTCCGACATAGCATCTACCTGCCTTTAACGGAAAAATTATAGCATAGCTAGTTTATGGATTCTTTTTAAAGGAGAAAAAACTTTGCCATTTATTGCATACGTAAAAAATTCGTCTTTCGTTCGTAATTAAATGCCGAATTTTCTTTTTTTCACCTAAACATCAGGCAAGAATTTTAACCAACAAACAGCTTTTGGATATAATGTTATTTCAAATAAAGGAGAAATATGAAGATGAACGAAGCTATAAACATCTTAAATAAAAGGCAATCATGCAAAAATTATCTCGACAAGAAGGTTCCCGAAAACTTTCTAAAAGAAGTTGTTGAGACCGGATTAGAAGCTCCTAACGGAAGGGGCTTGCAAAACGTAGCGTTGATCGTCGTTGAAAAGAAGGAAATCAGAGACGCTTTAGAGGCGGAGAATTCTAAGGTTTTAGGAAAAGAAGGAATTCGCCCATTTTATAACGCGCCTGTTGTGATTCTCGTCATCGCTAAAGGCTCAACCGCAATTTATGACGGGTCGTGCAGCTTAGATAACATGCTTAATGCCGCTTACGCACTCGGCTTAGGCTCATGCTGGATACATCGCGCAAAAGAAGTCTGCCAAAGCGAATTCGGTAAAGAGCTTCTTTCAGAGAATGGTTTTGATCCGAATGAATGGGAGGGAATAGGCAACTTGATTCTTGGATATCCAGCATCCCCTTATAAAGAAAAAGCTCCCAGGAAAGAAAAACGCGTCGTCTATATCAAATAGTAGTAGTTTAAATTTTTACCTATTTGATAGGTTTCATGTAGAAGCGGCCTTCAACTTGGGTAAGCGGAAGCACTTCAATGAAAGCGGAGGGGTCTTCATGTTTGATGAGTTTTATTGCTGAATTTAATTCGTAAGATGAGATGACGATGTCAAAAATGAAGCGGTCGCTGTTCGTGAAAACGCCTTTTCCTTTAATCATTGTGGCCGCATGAGGCAAATGGGAAATGATAAATTGTCCAAGATCCTCCTTGCTCGTCACGATTTGAATTTTGACTTTCTTATTCCGCGTGTGGATTCTATCGACGACGAGAGCTGTGGCGAATAGATAAACGGCCGAAAAAACGACTCTCGCCAAGTGATTTCCGACTATGGATGTATCGTTCCATCCATCTTGCGTGCAAGAAAGAAGCGTAAACAGAGTAAGTGTTATACCGTTGATTATTACTGAATATTTGCCTACAGATGTGCGCTTTTTCAAAGCAATCCAATAAGCAACTACATCCACTCCTCCCGTAGAAAGATCTCCTTTAAAAGCAATAGCCGTGCTAAGACCTGTTGTAGCTCCGCCGAAAATAACACGAGCAAGCAAGCCACCATTCTCATCAACATAATGAGCAATTTCATAAATTATCTGAACTCTTTCCGGAGAAAGAAATTCGGTAAACAAAGAAGTTTCGACAACGTTTATTAACGTCAGCAACGTGTATCTTTTTCCGATTCCGAAAAAAGAAAGAACGATAACCGGCACGTTAATCAGGAAATAAAGAAGTGAGAACATCAAATGCTCTTCAGAAGAGGTGAAACGCACTCCACATAGGTTCAAAAACACGATAAAAGTCTGTGAAACACCAGAAACTCCGCCGGCCACGAATTTATCCGTGCTCCAAACGCCATCCTTAAACGTCTGCAAGGAAATAAAGCAATTAAACCCAAAGGCAAAAACTAAAGCTGATAAGGTCGAAACAAATAGCGCACCAACGAAATCCAACGTATGTTTTAATGGAAGGTGATCGTAAAACCAATCGCTTGTTTTTTCCCTCAGAGAATTAATTTTTTCTTGCAATCTTTTCATATTGACCTAATTGATTATATAGTTTGAATTTCTTTTAACAAGCAAAAACGGCAGCCTGTAATTTCTTTCATATTTTTCTAATAGAAAAAAGAAATAAGTTTTATTGCCTACTTTATAATGAGATGGTAATATTTAAGCGCTGTTTGCAAAAACAGGCTGTTTTTTGTCGGAGGTTTTCCATCATGATATTACTCAAAGCAATAGGCGCGTTCTTCGTTAAGATTTGGCGTTGGATTAAAGAAACCGCTTGGGTTCAGCCATTACTTATTGTCGGTGCTATTTTTGCGATCATTTTTTCAATTCCTTATATCACGAAATGGGCACAATCTTTCTCTGGGGAAGGGAGCGGCCAATTCTTCAAACAATATGACGTTTCTATCAATAATGAAAAATTTGAACCTGGTGTCGTTGCAACCGAGGGTGATCAATTGATGCAGGACTTATATAAATACACAACAAAGGCATATAACGACGAAAACAAAACAACCACTGCAGCTGATTACACCGATTTCACAAACAAATATGGCGAAAAGTTTTTCCTTGTTTTCTATAAGCAAAACAATTCTTCATCAGATAATCTTGAGTCTGGCTTAAGATACCTTAAAGACAACTGGAACGCTTCCAACTATAATCTTTCAGCCAACGACGACAAAATTCTTCCCTTCAACTTAAAAGCAATCGATGCGAGTTATACATCAGATAATGATTCCGATTATACAATCACAATCGGTGGACAAAACGCCTTTAATCG
>CAVGNL010000095.1:0-6125 GCA_963630455.1 Prevotella sp. CAG:755 | reverse complement strand
GTGTAGGAGATTCCATAGCCGAACGGGAACTGAACCTTTTTATCAGCTGTAACATAATAACGATATCCGACAAAAATACTTTCTTTGTACAACGAAAAATCATTATTTCCAGGATAGAATGTCGATGAAGGCGTATCTAAATAACGCATAGGCCAAGTTTCCGCCAATTTGCCTGATGGGTTGGTTTCACCGAGAATGATATTCGATAAAGCTTCAGAACCTCCTTCGCCGTATAAATATGTAATCAAGAGGGCTTTTGCGCGGGAAATTGAAGATAATTCAACCGGTGAGCCAGAACAAAGAACAACAATTATATTCTCGTTTAAAGCCATGATATTCTCAAATAAACGGTACTGTTCATTTGGAAGACGCATGTTTTCCTTATCATAGCCTTCGCTTTCGGCATATTCAGGAACTCCTAGAAAGAGAATTACTTTTTTATGCGTGGAAGCTAAGTCGCATGCATCAAAATTCATTGCTGTTTGTGTGTCTTCGCTTATTTTATCGAACGAATATCCTGGTTCATAGGGAACAGGAGTTTCGCGTCCTTTGTTGATTACATCCAAGAAGGAAAGAGATTTTCTAGGCTCAACATGAGATGATCCGCCAGCTTGGATTCTAGGTTTTTCGGCAAAAGATCCAATGACGCAAACATCATCATATGTATGTAAAGGCAACATGCCGTCGTTTTGGGTCAAAACAATCGAGTTTTCAGCCATCTTAATAGCTAGTTGATGGTTCTTCTCATAATCAACGTCAATTTTTACCTTATCTTTTGTTACCCTATCGGCTAATTTGATTATTCTATCAGCTGAATCCTTCACGTCTTTTATCGGTAATTGAGAACGTTTGACCGCCTTGAAAAGAACTTTATTCCTGTCTTTAGGATTAAAACACGGCATTTCAAGATCGAGTCCGTTTTTATGTGATTCAACAATATTTTCAACAGCACCCCAATCAGATACAACAACCCCGTCATATTCCCATTCGCCTTTTAAAATATCTTTCAAAAGGTATTCATTTGCGCAACCATATTGTCCATTTATTCTGTTATAAGAAGCCATTACCATCCATGGATTTGCTTCTTTTATCGCAATTTCAAAGGACTTTAGATATATTTCATGCAAAGCTTTGTCATCAACTTCAGCTGTATAGGTGAAGCGCCTCGTTTCTTGCTCGTTACAAGCAAAATGTTTTAAGCAAGTTCCAACCCCTTCGTTTTGGCAACCGTTAATGAAAGAAGCCGCCATCTTTCCAGAAAGAAGAGGATCTTCGCTTAGATACTCAAAATTACGCCCACCAAGAGGATTGCGCTTGATATTGACGCCGGGGGCAAGAATTACGTTCGTGCCATGCGCTTTGCATTCACTGGCGATTGCTCTTCCGAATTCTTCCATTAAGGATGGGTTCCATGAGCAAGCATTCAAAGCAGCAGAGGGAAAACAAGTGGCTTTATAAGTGTTGTTGTCGCCTATTTCATCTTTGTCGGTTGGAATTTCTTTTTTGGAAAGAGGTTTTCTTAATCCCGCAGGGCCATCGTTCATTTCGATAGATGGCACTCCATATTTATTTAAGCTGTTAGTTTTCCAGTTGCCATCACCAGAAAGCAAAGAAATTCTTTTTCTTAATGGAACGTTTCTTATATTCTTGCTTGTATTTTTTTCCATAAAAGCACCTCATCAAAAAGCAATAATATTCTAGACTTATTTTTGCTGTTTATAAATAATCGAAGATTTAAATCGTCCAAGAAAAAATAACGTCTGAATACTACTTCCTCAATCCGAACGAACAAAGAGAAAATATTAAGCATATCCAGAATAAACTTATCATTAAAAATATAGCGGATTTAGCGTGTATTTTTTGATTTTAATCATGCCTTGTATCATCGGAAAAGCACTCGCAAAATCTTGCTGCAAAAGATTCCTTCTCATTTGCCACTTCTAAATGAGCCAATGAGCCAATTTTGTTTGCCCTAAACGAAGCGAGCCCCTTCCTTCTTTCCTCGGAAACGAATTCCGTTAAAGAAGAAGGCAACAAAACCGTATTCTGCCAAACGGAGCAAGGCGAACAGTTCATCAAATGAGACAAAAGAACGCTTGCCACGCCAAAATGGCAGAAGAAAGCTATAACCTTGTGATTAGAATCTAAAACATCATAATTAAAGCCTTCTCTTTTATATCCATTAGCAAGCAAAACTTCATCGAAATGTTCGACAACCCTATCATATTCTTCTTTTGATGTTGCCTCTTTTTCCGTGAAAAGAGGGGCTTTATACCAATCGGTTGTATATAAGATTTTTTCTTCCTCGACAACTTTTGGCAACAAATCCCAGGAACCAGCGAAGTTGTTATTCTTATCTTCGCGTCTAACAAATCCTGTGAATTCAACTAGCCATGGGCAAAAAGTTACATAAGAATTCGGATAGTAAGAATGGCTTTCTTCAAAAGTCTTCTTTGCTCTCCCTAAAGTAGAAACGTAAAAACATGAGATTTCAGGATAATGTTTCTTTAGATAGGCGGCCAAAAGTTTAGCTTCTCTAAACCCTTTCTCGGTTAAAGAGTCCAACGAATAGTCAGGTTCTGCATGCCTAATAATCAATATTTTCATTATTTCCCTTTTCCGGTCACCTTGTTCATGATTTCCATTTCAACTGATCCATCTTCGCTAATTTGCTTGCCATAATAATATGCGGCATAAAGTCCTGGGCCAACATTGACTGCCGTTGAAGGGCCGGCCAATAACATAATTATCTCCTTAGGCTTTATTATCTCTTGGATTCGTTCGCGAAGAAGAAGAGCGCATTTTTCTCTATCCGTATGAGCAATCCAAATCGTTTGTTCTTGCGGATTGGTAATGGTGTTGGCGATATATCTAACAGAAACTTCAATGGCATTTTTAGTTCCCGTAACTTTCGAAAGAACGGTAGTCATGCCTTGCATATTGAAATCCCCTAGAGGCTTAACGCCAACAAGTGTTCCCATAAAAGCTGCCGAGGCGCCGACGCGTCCTTTTCTTGCCAAAAAGAATAAATCATCCATGACACCCATTTGATGGATGGTGTTTTTGTTTTCTTCTAGATAAGAAACAACCTCATCAAAGTTTTTTCCTTCTTTACGCATTTCGCAAGCCTTAGCAGTTAACATTCCTACAGCTACCGAAAAACGCATGCTGTCTATTACAGCCACCTTTCTTTCAGGATATTTTTTCAGTAATTCGTTTTTGGCCATTAAGGCAAAATTATATGTACCGCTTAAAGCCTTAGAAAGAGAAATGAAAATGACGTCAACCCCTTTCGAAAGGTATTTGGAAAATTTTTCTTCCAATTCTTGCGGTGATGCTGGCGAGGTTCCAAATTCAAGTTTCTTATTCGAAAGCTGTTTATAAAATTCGTTTTTATCTGGAAACAACTTCCAATCCAGATCAGTCAAATGATCGGTTTTATCAGGGGTCGTCAAATGGGCCTGGACAAAATCGTCCATGCCAAACCTAGCGCGTAAAGTTTCATTAAGTTCGCAATTCGTGTCACTTAAGACAATATAATCATTCATAAATAAACCTCAAAACGTTAAAATTATATAAGAAACAGCTTAGCAAGTCATAGTTTTTCAACAACTCTCCCTACTGTTCATTTATAATACTATCTTATGGAAAACTTTTGGCTGATTCTTTCGATAATTCTTGGGGCGATAATCATCTCATATCTAATTGTTTCTTTTCTGATCGTTCCTTTGATTATCTCTAAAAAAATATGCAAACATTACCTAACTAGAAAAAGTTTAAAAGATTGGGGACATCGTTGCTCTGACGAAACGAATTATGAGCAAATGATTATGTGGCAAGAAGGCTTGAAATGGGCGAAAGAAAACGAAAATAATTCAACTAAACTCCATATTATCACAGATGATAAATGCAACCTTTACGGGGAATATTTCGATTTCGGAAAATCAAAAACTGTTATTATTGTCCCTGGAAGAACTGAAAGTTATTCCTACTCTTATTATTATGCGCCCTCCTATCAAAAAGCAGGTTACAATGTCTTAGTCATCGACAAGAGAGCCCATGGCTTTTCTGATGGGTACGTTGCCAAGATGGGAAAAGAATCTTCCAAAGACATCATCGCTTGGGCAAAAAAGATTCATGACGATTATGAAATCGAAGACATAAGCCTCCATGGAATTTGCATCGGCAGTTCAATCTGTCTTTATACGGTTATTGATCCTACTTGTCCTTCTTATATAAAGAGATTTGTCAGCGATGGAATGTTCACGACATTTTACACATCTTTTTTGCGTCACATGCGCGAGCAAAAAAGGCCTTTATTCCCATATTGCTATCTCGTGATGAAATGGGCGAAAAAATATTCAAAAGAAGACTACATCCATGATGGTCCGATCCATCAGATCAAAAACGTGAAAATACCTACATTGTTCATCTTCACGAATTTAGATAAATACACCTTGCATGAAGATGCGCTCAACCTATATGAGAAATGTTCTTCAGAAAAAAAGAAAATCATCTTTTTCGATAAAGGGTTGCATTCGCACGTAAGGATTAACAACACGAAAGAATATGATTCGGCAATCGAGGAATTCACGAAAGAGACTCTTTAATTTGTTTTATCCCTAATCAATTCAACGAAATCTCCGACCGTTTTTAATTTCTTCAATGATTCATTATCAAACTCAATATTGAATTTATCTTCTATTGAAAGGGCAATATACATCCCTGATATGGAATTCGTGATGATTTCTTTATAAAGATCAGTCTCCATATTTATTTTCGAATAATCAAAACTATCATCATCCAATGAATCTTTCACAATTTGTAACAATTTCTCAAAAATTTCTTTCTCACTCATAATCATTATCTTTTTCTGCCATCTTTCTTAACCCGTCCATGGCTTCTTCAATTTGCTTTGTCGTCTCTTCTATCGCCTTAAGAGATTTTTTCTTCGAAGGAATGATCTCTTTGCCAATATAGATTCTAGTACGCCTAAACCATTTTTTCTTGTATAAAATGAAAACTGGCAATATCGGAGTTTCGTTACGATTTGCAATCATCGCTGCCCCCATTTTCAAAGCTTCGAGATGGCCTTTTGTTTCCAAATGCCCTTCGGGGAAAATAACCAATGGAAAACCTTCATTAAGAGTTTTTGAACAATTGGAAATAGCTTCAATATCCATATTTTCGCGACTGATTTTAATAACGCCGGCTTGTCTTAGCCAAAAGGAACGGACCTTCTTTTCTTTTTGCATTCCGAAAACGATATCGGCCGCAAGAATTTTTAATCTTCTTCGGTAAAAGGCGCAAGTCAAAACAAACGGATCCATGAAACGCTCATGATTGCTGACGATAATGAAAGAACCACCTCGACATTGTCTTTTTTTCCCATCATAGCTAATGCATTTAACATTGAACATCCATGAAAAATGCGTGAATACGACAAGACGTCCTAGATCATAGAGAAAATACCTGAAACGAAATAATCCTTTTTTAGTTTCGGCGGAACATAGTTTTGCTTCGAATTTGATTATCTCTCTGACGTGTTCATTGAGTTCTTCGCGTTTTTCGTGATTCAATGATTCATCAGAAGAAATCTTTGATAAATCGATAGGCTCTCCGATAACGACGCGATTTCTTTTCCAACTCTTATAAACTCCATTCGTATATAAGGGAATAATAGGAGCCTTAGCTTTTTTTGCGATGATAATATAAGAAGAATAGAACTTTGAAAGCTTGTCCTCTTGAATGAAATGAGCCTCCGGAAAGATGATGATTTTCTTCCCTTTTTTAAGTAATTCTATCGTTTCCTCCATCCAAGAAAAATCGAATGGGTTTTTGCTTAAAGGAATGGCACCGATTAGATTCAAATAAAAAGTCAGAATTTTGTTCTTATGATACATCTCATAAGAAACAACTGGTCGAATGAAGGAAAACGGAAATAAAAAGAAATACGTAACATAATCCCAAAATGAACGATGATTGGAAATTAGAAGGGCGCCTTTCTTTAAATGTCTTTTCTGAATCGACGAATTGGTGAAATAAACTTTCCTTCTGAAGAAAAGAAGAGCCAAGGGCCATCCGGTAATTTTGATGATCCAACGTAAAAACGTATGGTGATTTTG
>CAVGNL010000094.1:1718-4427 GCA_963630455.1 Prevotella sp. CAG:755 | reverse complement strand
CGGTGGTCACACCCGTTCCCATCCCGAACACGGAAGTTAAGCACCGCAGCGGCGAGGATAGTATGGCCCGAAAGGCCAGCGAAAGCAGCGCGCCGCCGGGCTTTTTTTCTTTCATGGGCGCCAACGCGCCCCCGTTTGCGTTAGAATCTATATTGTGAGATAATACTAACGCTTTATATATAAAGCATTTATTTATGGCAGCAAGTAAACAAACTAAATACGGAGAAATAACAATTTCCGAGGAAGCGATCGCTCAAGTGGCAGGAGAGGCAGCAATCTCATGTTACGGTGTTATGGGCTTGGCTCCTTCTCCGACACTTAACGGCGTAATCTATGAAGGCGTTAATAAATTATTGAAAAACACGGATTACGTTCAGGGCGTTTATTGCCATAAATCTAAAAACGCCTATCAAGTTGACGTCTATATTGTTGTTGCATATGGTGTAAAAATCACCGAGGTTGTTGGCGAAGTTCAGAAGAAAATTGCCTACGATTTAAAAAATACTTTTCCTATCGATTCTTGGGAAGTAAATATTTTTGTTCAAGACGTCAAGGAAATTGAGTAATTGATATGAAACATATAAACGGACAAGAATTAAAACAATTATTTTTATCAGGGGCTAACAATCTATACAATCATTATCCTGAAATCGATCAGTTGAATGTTTTCCCCGTTCCTGATGGCGACACAGGAATGAATATGAATCTTACTTTAAGCAGTGGCTCAAAAGAAGTTAAAAATAATAACGACGAATCAGTTGAAACTATTTCACGTTTGTTTTCTAGAGGCCTTATGATGGGGGCTAGAGGAAATTCTGGCGTAATTACCTCACAGATTTTTAAAGGATTTTCTGAAGGCTGCAAAGGAAAAAACACCCTTTCTGTTGAAGGTTTAGCCAAAGCTTTCGTTTCCGGAAAAGAAGTAGCTTATAAAGCTGTTAAATCACCTGTTGAAGGTACTATTTTGACTGTCATTAGGGAATCATCTGCAGCCTTAATGGAGAATTATAAGAAATTTTCAACTATCGAATCAGCTCTTGATTACCTTTTCTTAGAAGCCAAAAAATCTCTTGCCCATACTCCTGATCTTTTACCTGTTCTTAAACAAGTCGGAGTTGTCGATTCTGGAGGGGCTGGCTTAACCGTCATCATCGAAGGCATGGCCAAAGCGGCTAAAGGCAAATTCGTTGAACGCATTGAAAATCTCGCTGAAGGTGAAGCTATTTCCAATGTTTTATCTACGCCAAATGGCCAATACGCCGGCGCTCAATTATCCGAATCTGAAGAAGGGTATGGTTATTGCACGCAATTGCTCATTCGTTTAGGTAAACCTGGCGATGGGAAAAAATCCTTCAATGAAGAAAGATTCAAAAACTTCTTAGCCAATCACGGAAAATCGTTGGTTTTTGTCCGCGATGACGATTTGGTCAAAGTCCATATCCATACTTTGACTCCTGGCACAATGCTTAATTTCGCTCAACAATATGGCGAATTCTTAACAATCACCATCGAGAATATGTCCGAAGAACACCATAATATCGAGCACGGAAACGTTGCAACGGACATGGAAAGCAATATTGCTCGCGCTAAAGCGGAAAAAGAAGCTAAAAATGAGCCTTTAAAGGAAAACGCCTTAATCGCCGTTTCTTCTGGCGCTGGGTTAGATGAAATGTTTAAAGAATTAGGCGTTGATGTTGTTGTTTCTGGTGGGCAAACCATGAACCCATCGACACAAGATTTCCTTGATGCTGTGGAAAAAGCCCATGCGAAAAATATTTTTATCTTACCTAATAATTCCAATATAGTTCTTGCCGCCAACCAAGCTAGCGACGTTCTTGCGGAAGACGATAAGATTCACGCCTACGTCATTCCTTCTAAGAGCATCCCTCAAGGCTTAAGCGCCTTGATGCAATTTTCTGCAGATAATGACGCAGAAACGAATTATGAAACAATGAAAGCGGCTTTAAAGAACGTTTCCTCGGGTTCTGTCACTTATGCAATTAAAGACACGGATATCGAAGGAGTGCATATAACTAAGGATTTCTATATGGGTATGCGTGATGATAAAAAGGTTGTTGCTTGCGTGCCAGATAAAATGGTTGCCTTAAAAGAACTTGTCAAATCGATAATTAAGCCAGAAACGGCAGTTGTTACGATAATTGCTGGTGAGGATATATCAAGCGAAAACATTGAATCTATACAAGAAGAAATTCAAAATTCATATCCTGATGTCGAAATAAACGTCTTTAGCGGAAATCAGCCGATTTATTCCTTCTTGGTTGGAGCGGAATAAAGATATATTCATAGGCTTCTTACGTGGAAGCCTTTTTTAACGTTTTTGAAAACGCAAAAAAGACAATCATTTAAAGTGTCTTTTTAAAAGATAAGGGTATCTATGATAAAATACATCGATGGCAATTTCTAAATCGAAAGCGTTTAATGAAGCTCTATCATCGATTGGAATTAATGAACCAATCGACGTCTTGAATCATCTTCCTAGAAGGTATGATGATTTTACTTATTCGGCCCCTAAAATAGTATATGAAGATAAGGAAAGAGTTGTTTTGCTAGGGAAAATAAGCGGAAGCATGCCAAGATGTTTTCGTTTTTTCAAAAGAAGCGTTTATCGATTCACTTTCGAGACGGTTAATGAATACGTTTATGAAGTTGAAGCTTGGAATCAAACTTATCTTTCTCATTATCTTAATT
>CAVGNL010000094.1:0-1708 GCA_963630455.1 Prevotella sp. CAG:755 | reverse complement strand
TCACGCTTGTGGGTTATTACGATAAGAAACGCAACAAAATTAATTTATCAAAGATCCTCAAGGGAAAAATCGAAAAAAACGTTTCTCTTCGACCCATATATTCTCTTCCTAATAATATTCAAAACCACACTTTCCAAGCTTTGGAAAAAAGAATTCTTCTTGCTTCAAAAGAGACTCTAGAAGAGGCTTTGCCCTCCTATTTGATCACTAAATATCGTCTCAAAAGCAGATGGGAAGCCTATAAAGACGTTCATTTTCCTAATTCAAAAGAAGATATTCATGAAGGAATGCGATATTTGAAATACCAAGAAGCGCTTTTTTTCTCTCTTTCTAACCAAATCGTTCGAGGGCAAAACAGGGCGGTAAACAAAGATATTCGCCGAAAAATTCCAATCGATAAGCTTGAATGGTTTATTTCTACATTGCCCTACAAGCCTACAAACGATCAATTAAAAGCCTTTCATGAATGCTTTGCTGATATGAATTCATCTCAAGTCATGTATCGTTTGTTGCAAGGGGATGTCGGAACAGGGAAAACGCTTGTTGCTGCTTTATGTGCTTATGCAAACCATCTTAGGAGTGAGCAAACCGCCATAATGGCCCCGACAGATGCTTTGGCTAGGCAGCATTATGAAAATTTAAAAGGGATATTCGAAGGAACAAATGTAAATATCGCTTTATTGGTTGGTTCTTTATCGCTAAGCGAAAAACGTGCGATTGCAGAAGATTTAAAGGATGGAACGATAGATATTGTTGTCGGAACGCACGCTTTGTTTTCTTCCAATCTTGAATATGCTTATTTGGGATTGGCCATAATTGACGAACAACATAAATTCGGCGTCAACCAAAGAAGCCTTTTGGTTGATAAAGGCGAGCATGCTGATTTGTTAATGATGAGCGCAACGCCGATTCCTCGAACCTTAACCTTAACGGTTTACGGCGATTTGGACGTCTCAACATTAACGGAATTTCCAGCCAAAAAAAGAGAGGTAAAAACTAAAATTCTTGAGCCAAACGATCCTAAAATTCGAAGCATGATTGACGATTCGTTGCTAAATAATCACCGTGTTTTCATCGTTGTCCCACAAATAGAAGGAAACGAAAAAGAAAACACGAGCGTTCTAGAGGTTGCTAAACGTTATAAAAGCCTTTATCCAAACAAGGTAACGTTGATGCACGGGAAAATGGGCGAGGAAAGCAAAGAAGTTGCTGAGATGGCTTTTAGAAGCGGATTATGTCCAATTTTAGTCGCTACTTCTTTGATCGAAGTCGGAATCGACGTTAAGGCTGCCAATCTTATGATTGTTTATTCGCCAACGCATTTTTCTCTTTCTTCATTGCACCAATTGAGAGGGAGAATAGGGCGTGATGGAGAAAAAGCAACTTTCGTAATGGCCTATAAAAAAGGCGAAGAACCAGATAGCGAAGAAAAACTCCGCGTTCTTTTAAATACCGATGACGGCTTCAAAATCGCCGAGGAAGATCTTCGCTTGCGAGGCCCTGGAGAAATGTTAGGAACCAAACAATCTGGCTTGCCTTCCTTCTCTGCGCTAAACATAATCGATGATTTTAGAATTTTAGAATGCGCAAGAAATGACGCGACATGGATTCTTTCAAATCAAAACGACCCAGAAAACAAGAATCTCGTCGAATTAGTTAAGAAGGAAAAGAGAACTTCTTTGTCCTAGTAAAAAAGGCAGTCTCTAGT
>CAVGNL010000093.1:0-2089 GCA_963630455.1 Prevotella sp. CAG:755 | reverse complement strand
CTCTTATCGAAAAAAACGCCAAAGTCAACGTTGGCGGAGAAGAAATCGAATTGATAGTTAATAAAAAGGCGGCAAGATTATGAAAGATGTAATTGGTTTATTAGATACGCATAACGATCCAGAATTAGGAGAATTGACCGCTAATCGCCCATTGGCCTCAGCTACCTTTCTTGGAAGATACGCTTTTATGGACATCGTCATGTCGAATTTCTCCAATTCGGGAATAGACACAGTCGGTTTGCTAATCAAAGATCATCAAAGATCGATCCTTAAGCACATGGGAAACATGTCTTCATGGGTTAGCAATACAAAAACCGATAAACTGACAATTTTTTTCAATGAAAAAGGCCTTTTGAATCCCGCATACAATACGGATTTGGCCAACATCAAAGAGAACGATTACATTCTTTATGATTCTAGCGCCAAAACAATCGTCTTTGAAAACCCGCATATTGTCGCGCCGATAAATTTCGTGCCGATCATCGAAGAGCATCGTAAGAGAGAAGAGGAAATAACTGTTGTTTATAAGAAGATAAAAGATGGTGATAAGGATTTCGTCGGCGGATATTGTTTTGAAATCGATGAAGATGGTTACGTCACCGATGTCAAGATAAACGATGGCAGCAAAAAAGAAATAAACGCCTCGCTTGAAACATGGATCATTAATCGCGTCGAACTGGCGAAGATCATCGACGAAAGCAAGAAACATCTTTATTCAATGAGCGTTGGCGATTACCTTCGCTATGTTGTCAAAAACAAATTGGCGAAGATTCATGCTTATGAATTTGACGGATACGCAAGAAATTTCAATTCCTTGAAAAAATACATCGAATATTCTTTCGAGCTTCTTAAGCCTGAAGTCGCTTCCTCCCTTTTCAAAGAGGATTGGCCAATATTCACAATCACTCACAACACGACTCCAGCTTTGTATGGGCCGAATTCGAAAATTTCTAATTCCTTTATCGCCAACGGCTGCGTAATTGACGGAAACGTGCAAAATTCGATTCTTTGCCGTGGCGTTCATGTTGGAAAAGGCTCAAAAATCAATAACTGCATCATTTTGCGTGGAACAAAAATCGGCGACAAAGTAACTTTGTCCAATCTCGTGATTGACAAATATTCGATTGTTACCGATAGACATACGATTGAAGGTGACATAGATACTCCTATCTATATTCACCAAGGAGCAATCATATGAAGATTGCCATGTTTGCTTCCGAAGCCTTGCCCCTTTCTAAAACTGGGGGCTTGGCTGATGTCACCTACGCTTTAAGCAAAGAACTCGTTAAAGAAGGGGATGAAGTAGTCATTGTCACCCCGTTTTATCAATCGATAAAAAAGAAAAATCTTAAGCTAAAAAGACTTGGGGTCGTTGACGTCTATCTTTCTTGGAGAAAACAAAATGCCGAATTATTCGAAACAACTATCGATGGCATCAAATATTATCTTGTAGGAAATTCCTATTATTTCGAAAGAGACAATATCTATGGTTACCACGATGACTGCGAACGTTTCGCCTTTTTCGCTCTTGCCTGTTTGAATATCTTAAAATACGTTTCTTTCAAAGCGGATATCGTCCATGTTCATGACTGGCAAGTCGGGATGGTTCCAACCCTTTTAAAAGAAAAATATTCTTTTGATGCGTTCTATAAAGACATGAAAACCGTTTTAACGATTCATAATCCTGCATTCAAAGGCTTGGTTGACCGCTATTTCTTAAATGATTTTTGGGGGCTTAGCGACGAATTGTTCGATAATGGGCGCGTTCGCTTCGACAACATGGTTTCATCCTTAAAAGCCGGAATCGTTGATGCTAATAAAATAACGACTGTCTCACCGACTCATCGGAATGAATTGCTTGATCCATATTCCGATCAAAGGCTTAATGGGGTTCTTGAATTGAGAAAAGATGACTTTGTTGGCATTCTTAACGGCATTGATTATGAAGAATGGGACCCTTCAAAAGACAAATTAATCGCAAAAAACTATAGTGCCAAAGCTTGGAAAAGCGGCAAAAAGAAATGCCAAGACGATCTTTTGAAAACTTTCGGCATCAAAAAAGGAAAAGGGCCATCCTTCGGTGTTGTTT
>CAVGNL010000092.1:0-5677 GCA_963630455.1 Prevotella sp. CAG:755 | reverse complement strand
TCGACCTCCCAGCCGATGTCGAAATGGTTATGCCTGGTGATCACGTTACCTTCACTGTTAGCTTAATCCACCCAGTTGCTCTTGAAGCTGGTACAAAATTCTCCATCCGTGAAGGCGGAAAGACTGTTGGCTCCGGACAGGTTGTCGACATCATTCACTAATTTTAAAAAATTTAGAGAATCATTAAGGGACTGTTACAAAACCTAGCTTAAATAGGTTGGTGACAGCCCTTTTTTTCGTTTTTGGAAATACTTCTTTCTTTTTTCTTCCAATAAAGTATATTTATCTCTATGGAAAATGAAGAATTGTTAAAGCCGGCTTCTGTGAGCAAGAGAGCCTTTTCTTTTATTATTGATTTTGTTTTAGCTTTTATTATCGGATCCGTTCTTAATTCGTTTGTTACGGGCGTTTATGTTTTCGATTCCTTGGGTGGAAACACTTTGCAGCAAGAATATTATTCATTCGCTAAAGCTTCGGGCTTGGTTAATACTACGGAGGCAAACGGAAAGATAACTTCGATTTATCTATTTGGTTACAATCCAGATGGAAAAGCCGACTCCTCGGATTCAACTTTCGTTCCTACGCCAACTGGCGAATTAGCCTATGAAGCATATCTCAATAAGGTTTGGAATTACTACACTGTCTTTTATCCAACGGATGCTAGAATGATTCAACCTGAAGATTACACTTATTCCCTAACGGAACTAGATTCCTATAAAACATATGTCTATAAGACAATTTTCCTTTTGCCAGACCCAAAAGAGGTTGAAGGAAAAACAAACGTGACTCTTTCTTCGACTGATGCCACTCAACCATATTTCCAATACGCGACGAAGGAAGACGGAACTCCGAATCTTACTGCAAAGCCAATTTTAAAAGCTGATGTCCAAAGCAAGGTTGACGCCAACGATTCCGACACTCTTACGAATTTACGTAATTACTTCCTAACAATCGTTACAAGTGGCTCATCTACATCGGTAACTGGCGGCATCTATTACAACGCAGCCTTGCATATGGAAGGGCAAAACAATTCGGGCCAAACTTATTTCACCGAGCATTATAAGAAAGTTCAAATGATTTCTTGGGAATGCTCTTTGATTGCCTTGATGCCAATCAATTTCATTTTCTTCTATTTGATTCCTATTTTCGATAAGAAAGGAAGAACGCTTGGAAAATATATCTTTGGTTTGGCGACGATTAGAGATGATGGCATCTATATGAACTCTCTTCAAAGATTCTTGAGGCCTTTATATATGTTTATTCTCTCTTCTTTGACTTTGATTCCAAACTCCTCGCTTAGCCTTATCGTCTTCGGCGTTGTTGCCCTTGTTGATTTTGCTTTCTTAGCAATGTCAAAAACAAACAAAGGAAGTCTCCATGACAGACTATTTAAAACGACGGTAGTTGCTAACAAAGGATCGAAAATCTTCGCTAACAATGAAGAAAAAGATGCTTATCTTGCAAAGATTGAGACAACACACGAGGAGAACGTTAACGGATCTGAAGATGAGGTTATTGATCTTTCCACGATCAATCTTCATAAGGAAGAGGCCGCGAAAATAACCTCCTTTGATGAGTTTGAAAAAGAAAAAGGTATCGAACAAGAGAAAGAAGAGAAAGAATCGGAAAATAAGGTCAACCTAACGAAAGAGGAATGACACTATTTCATTCTTAAAACGTATTCATCGCGTTTTCTGTTGTATTTAATCCTATAAGGCGAATTTGTTTTGGCTAAATAAACTCTGATTTCTTTTATGTAGCGCTTAAAAGTCAAATCGTTAATCAATAATTCATCCATTATTTCTTCTTTTTTGACTATCGTTTCCGTTTGGAATTTGTTAAAAATAGCCAAAATCGCAAAGGTTTTAGAGAATGTTTTCTTTTCCATGGTTTGATTTTATTCCTTTTCCCTTCTTCGAAAAACGTTTCTTTTGAGGATAAGAAAAAAATAATGTTTTTTTGAATCTAAACTATTATAGTTTAGTGGATGAAAAGCAAAGAACTTTCGCAATATAAAGATAACGCGATAGCTTCAAAAGGAAGAATCGTTTTGATGAATGTGGCGGACTATCTTGTTACGTTAATCATGACTTTCTTAATTTATATCGTCCTTGTTTCGACAATTTTCTCATCTTTGCCTTCCGTAAAAGCTAATAAACAAGCAATTCTTGATTCTCAAACTAGCTTAAGGCAAATCGTTGGCGAAACTCGTTTGCAAGGTTTAAAAAGCGGCGGCAATGAGCTTTATAGCGTGGATGAAATGACGGAGTCCTTTCTTTTGACTTATGCCAAGACATCTTATTTCTTAAACGATGAGGAATTTCCCTACAAAACAAGTAGTGGATATTCCAAAAAGAAAATAACCAAAGATGAAACCTTTCTCGAAGAAAATTACGCATCGGATCCAATCGGCTATTATTTTTATCTCTATAAACCAAAACATGAATCATTAAATTCCTATGTTTACGATGGAATAGATTATTCTTCAAATATGGATGATTATTTCTATTTGAAGGCGTCTTTGTTTGAAAAAAGCTCCTTTGAAGATTATTTTGAGAAAAAGACGGAGGATATTCCCCTTTACCGCCAGTTGTCTTTAAATAAAGCAATCCTTCTAAGCGATTACCTAGTCTATCAGGAAACAGGAGAAGAGGCGAAAAAGGTTTATAAAAATCTCTCCTCGTCTTTTAAAAACGCGCAAAACATTTTTATAAACGAGGTCGAGTCCCTTTTGCCTTCTTATGCCTCTCAATATTCTGTGTTTCTTGCTCACTATCAAGAACTTAATTTAGGCTATATTCTCTCATATTTCATTTCTTATTGCCTTGCGTTTGCTTGCGACGAGTTTTTGTTGCCTTTGTTTTTGAAAAAGAAACGCACCATTGGTGTTTTCTTCTTCAAACTCGGATATCAAAATATCGACGATACGGAATTAGGGGCAGGCAATCTTCTTCTAAAAGGCCTTCTCCGTTTCTTTTTAGAACTTTCATCTTTATTTTTTGTCGCCGCGATCTCTTCTTCGCAAGGAATATTCTTCGTTAAATTTGGCTCGTTTTTCACTTTCTTTTATGTTTTGATTTTTTCTTTTGCCTTAGATTTAGTCTCCATTGCCATGAGTCTTTTCACTCGCACTCATCAAGGAGTGGCAGAGTTAGCATCCGGAATCATCGTTAAAGATCCAAGCATCTTCGAAAGTAAAATTAAGGAGAAAGGGGAGAATGATGGAAAAGCAAAACAATGAGCTTGTTTACAAACCGGCAAAGAATTGGAAAAGAGTGAGCGCCTTTATTTTGGATGCCCTTTTCTTTCTTTTTGCTAGCGTTGCTCTTTTCTCACTTTGCAATACCGCCTTGCAAGAGATGCCTTTCTTGAAAGAAAACAACAATCTTCGCCTTTCTATTCAAAATGAGTCTGGACTATATGTCGAGGGGAACGTGATTTCCTCTTATGTCGATACTGCCGAAGCAAACCTTTCAACCAACCGCGAAA
Source organism: Prevotella sp. CAG:755 (assembly GCA_963630455.1). Classification (GTDB taxonomy): domain Bacteria; phylum Bacillota_I; class Bacilli_A; order RFN20; family CAG-826; genus UBA4951. The sequence continues at coordinate 2,188 of CAVGNL010000092.1, read as the reverse complement.
AGAAGGATTATTTGAAGGATAAAATCGACATGTTCTACACTTTGGAGATGTTTTTCTCAAACAATCAAGCGGAAAATGAATATCAAAATAGATGTCTGGAATATACATATAACGATGAGCATCTTTTTGCGAAAAGTAGTGATGGGGAAATCGAGGAAACCCCATTAAATCCTGAATGTTTCGTCACCTTTTACAAAGAGGAAATAAACAATCATTGCTTAAGCTATCTTTATAACAACAATGAATACGCAAAAACGACAATAACCTCTCTTCTTACGATGATTGTCTCTTTCTCGCTTTGCCTTATTCTTTCTTCTTTTATTTTCTTTTTGGCAATTCCTTTATGGTGTTTTAAACGTGGTCGGCAAACCTTAGGGAAGAAAATATTTAAAATCTCCCTTCTCTCCGTTAAAGCCATTAATGTCAAAGTTTCTTCATTTCTAGGAAGGTATTTCTTCATCTTATTCATCTACATCATCCTTGGTTTCTTCTCTCTTTTAATCCCTGAGTTTGTGTCATTAGGAATGCTCCTATTCTCTTCCAGACACCAAGATCTTGTCGATTATGTTTTGAACCAATATCACGTTGATTCTTCAGACCGGGAAATCTATCTTGATATGGCCGATTATCATTTGCATATGCAAGGAAAAGAAAAGGCAAAGCTTGAAAACAAGGCGCTAGATCTCACCAATTCAAGAAAGGGCGACTCTTTTTAAGATAGGCGATTTCGAGCATTCATCATTTAGTAAAACGTTTGAAAAATCCAATTTTCGCATCAGTCTCATAAGACTTAAATACTTGCTATTTAAGGCCTTGCTTGGTAATATAACATATACCAGTCGGTCTTCTTATGGACCGCTAAACGAGGATGATTTCATGGAGATTAGAATTAAGCACCTAACAAAGTCCTTCCCATCAAGGAACCCAAAGAAAAATCCTGAAGAAACTATTGCCGTCAATGATTTCAATCTTGATATCAAAGATGGTGAGCTTTTAGGACTTCTTGGACCATCTGGATGTGGAAAATCAACGACTTTATATATGATTTCAGGACTGAAGGCGCCAACATCAGGCGAGATTTGGTTTGGAGATTCGGATGTGACGAACTTAACGCCTGAGAAACGAGGAATTGGCTTAGTCTTCCAAAATTACGCTCTCTATCCTCATATGAGCATCTATGACAACGTCAAATTCCCTTTGACCAATCTTCGTGTCAAGACCTCGTTAAAAGCGAAAAAGATCATTGATAACAACGTTATAATCGATTTATTGGAAAATCATCTTACTGAGATAAAACAATTCCTTGACGAATCTGTTTTCAACGGAAAAATTTCAAAAGAAATATTTGCTAAAAAGATGGTTTTCCATTTTCATATCGTCACTTCGTTAGCTTATAGAATTTATCGATTTGGTTTCAACGGACTAAGCGGAAGCGAACTTGAAAACAAGGTTAAGGAGACAATTGCCTCCTTAAAAGAAGCAAACGAAAAAGAGAAGGCCAAGATCGAGAAGAAGGGCTTACAAATAAACGAGAAGCTCGAAATCATCGGAAAAGATGGGCAAGCAACAATCGAAACAAGAAAACTTAATAATGATGAAATAGATTCTTTGGTCCAAGAAACAGCCAGACTCGTTCAAATCGATGAATATTTAGAAAGAAAACCATCAGAATTATCTGGTGGACAGCAACAACGTGTTGCCATTGCTAGAGCCTTGGTCAAAAAGCCAAGAGTCTTGCTTCTAGATGAGCCTCTTTCCAACCTTGATGCTCGTCTCCGCTTGCAAACAAGAGAAGAAATTCGCCGCATTCAAAGAGAAACGGGGATTACAACGATTTTCGTTACGCACGATCAAGAAGAAGCTATGTCTATTTCCGACCGCATCGTTGTTATGAAACTTGGCGTTAAGATGCAAGAAGGTGAGCCTCAAGAAGTCTACCGCAACCCTAAGAATCTCTTCGTTGCTAAATTCTTAGGAACTCCTCCAATCAACGTTTTTGAAGGAAGGATCCAAGACGGATCTTTATACATCGGCGAGGAAAAAATCGTCTCTTCAAAGGATTTTAAGGAAAACAAGCCTGTTTACGTTGGCATTCGCCCAGAAGGCTTCCTTTGCGATGAGCATACAAGCGAAAAGCAGAAGGTCCTTACTTTGAATGTCGACGCCATTCAAACGATGGGCAGAGACA
>CAVGNL010000091.1:0-4192 GCA_963630455.1 Prevotella sp. CAG:755 | reverse complement strand
GAAAAATGGAAATAAAAGGCAAACTTTCCGTTGCAAATCTCGTCGATGGTTTCGTTATTGTCAATACGGATGATTAATGGATATGAAAAAACCAGTTATTTTAGCCTTTTGCGGCAAAGGCGGAGTTGGGAAAACATCAATATCCGCATTAAGCGTTCGATTGATTCACGAAGCCTACCCCGATAAAAAAATATTAGCCATCGATGCAGATCCAGCTATTGGATTAGCAACCGCTTTAGGCGTTGCTTCCTCATCAACTGTCGACGATATTAGGAAACTTTTTATCGAGCACGCAGAAAGTGGCGAAACTAAAGCGGCGCTAGAGATTCTTTCGGAAGCCAAGTATCAAATTTACGACGCTTTGGTGGAAATGGATAATATTTCCTTTCTTGCTATTGGGCGTCCTGAAGCGAGTGGTTGCTATTGTAAGGTCAACGCTTATTTAAAGGAAGTAATCAGCCTTTTAGCCAACAGTTTCGACTACGTCATCATTGATGGCGAGGCAGGGATTGAGCAAGTAAATCGTCGTGTAATGGAAAAGGTAACTCATTTGCTTCTTGTTAGCGATGCTTCGAAAAAAGGCATTGAAGTCACTAAGACTATTAAAAAGGTAGCCAAAGAGCTTGTCATGTGTGAAACAGATGGACTGATATTAAATCGGGTAAACGAAAAAATAAATATCAGTTTCCTAAATCTTGAAGGGCTCAACTTATTAAGCGTTATACCAGATGATCGAGAAATGATGCTTTCCGACGTGGAAGGCAATTCCGTTTTTACTCTCAATGCGGAATCTTCCATCGTCAAAAACGTAAAAATAGCTTTAGAAAAAATTGGAATATTATAAAAGGAGGTCTCAATGAAAGATTTAAAACATTTGTATTATTTCGAGAAACTGTTAGACGATGCCAATAACGAATTGGTAAGGCAAGCAAAAGAGGAAGGAATGAAATGCATAGGAACAACTTGCTCGCAAATTCCGGAAGTTCTTTTGAATCTTAAAGGATGTTTCTCCTCACGCTTAAGGGCACCACGAACCGGTTCTTTTGAGATGGGCACTTACTATATGACCTCTTTTTTGTGCGAATACTCTCGAGCCTTGCTTGAAAGGGCGATCGAAGGAGGCTATCAATATCTTGATTGCCTTTTGACGCCTGATGGCTGCACGATGATAAATCGCTGCGTAGAAAATATGGAACTCTTGAAAACAATTCCTCAAGAAGGCTTTTTCTACGAATATTTAGAGGTTCCGATGAAAGATGATGAAAACGGACTTAGTCTTTATGTTTCTGAATGCAAAAAGAAGGTTTTAGACGCATTGCACGATCATTTTGGAATCGACACTTCCGATGAATCGATTAGAGCGGCTGTCAAAGAATATAACGAACTTTGTAGAATCATCACCGAATTAGGTGAATTCAGAAAAGAAGATAATCCACGCATCACCGGCTACGAATTCCATATCATCACGATGTGCACGTATGTTTGCCCTCATTATTTGTTAATCGATAAGCTCAAAGAAACTTTGGAGGAAGTGAAGGCGAGAACTCCTGATGAAAAAAAGAAGTTCCGTGCCAAGGTTGTCGTTGTGGGCTCGGAAGTGGATGACGTCGATATGATTAAATTGGTTGAAGAAAGCGGGGCGCGCGTTGTCGCCGATAGATATTGCTTCGGTTCTTTGCCTGGCAGACAAGAGATAATTCTAAATGACGAAGAAGATGTTTTAACGCAAATTTGCGCCCAATATATGCATTCTTGCATGTGCCCTCGTCATATGAATCTCCCTAAATTCAAGAGAAGAAAAGAGTACGTCAATGAAATTGCCAAAGAATTTCATGCGGATGGCATAATCTATGAGCAGATGAAGTTCTGCGATCCTTGGGCTTACGAAAGAATGACCGGAACCCACATGCTAAGAGATGAATATAACTATCCCGTTCTTTCCATTGACCGCCCATATGCAGTAGGAAATTCAGGGCAGATAAGAACCAGGGTTCAAGCTTTTGTCGAAAGCATCGAAATCAAGAAAATTCAAGGAGGCGATAAATAATGGGAAGAAAGGTTGGCTCAGAAGCCTTAGGGAAACTCTACAACGGCAAAAGAGTAAGAAAGAGAAGAGAATGGAGGGGTTTGGTTGATACCCTTTATGATTTTAGATGCTGGCTAAAAATCATGTGGATGTTAGCAAAGTTCATCATTAAACCGGCAAATTTGAAAGGCTTTTTCAGATATAGATGGATGGTTAATTATTTAGCCGTTCCGATGATGATTGATAAGCATACAACAGGTTTAAGGAAGGAAGCCCTTAGAATCGCTCACACCGAATATGATTTGGTTGCTCTTGATATCGCTCAACTTTTAGGCAGGGTTTTTAAGGCTGATAAAAGATGTGGCAATAATGAGAAATTCTCCAAAAAGTGCGTAGTTCTTGATGAAAACGAAATGTTCCATATAATGTGTGGTTTTCCTAATTTATATGCCGTAAGTTGGGAAACGGCTGCCATATATGTTGCCGTTCTTCTTAACGGAGGCGCCGTAACTCATTATCTTGACGTTCTTCAAGAAATGGGAATCCCGGGCGACGTTTGCCCAATGCCAGCAGCCGAAGCAGGCGCGGCGGTGGATGAAGATATGCCTATTTATGGCGCTTGCGCGATTCAATGCAACACAACATGCGATGGTTCCTTGATGGGCAATGGCATCATGAGCAAAAAATATGAAGAATTCGGGATTCCTAATTTTCAAATTGCCGCTCCTTTGCGCCATACTGAAGAAGGCGTTCAAGAGTACGCAGCCCAAGAAATCCGAAACGCCATTAAATTCATCGAAGACAATACTGGCGAGAAATGGGACTGGAACAATTACTTTAAATGCGCAAAACGTTTTAATGAAGAAAACAGGCTTCGCAAATCTTGGATGGATATGTCAAAAACAGAGTATCCTCAGGTTTATGGCGCGAATTTAGCCTTATATGCTGAAACCACGTATATGGCCGTCGCCGGACGTAGCGACGACTTCGTTAAAGCTGATAGAAAGATAACCAAGCTTGCCGAAAAGGCTTTCAAGAGAAAAGCGTTAGTCTGCAAAGAGAATAGACACAGAGCCATCATTTGGGGCGTTCAGTCGCAATTTTACACTGACTTCTTACCGTGGCTACAAAATTGTTGGGGAATTCTTCCTCTTGTAGACATGCTTTCGCTTGTTTATTTTGATGAAATATCCGAAAACGATCCAGAACAAGCGATTTACGACATTGCAAAGTTATACCAAGAGATGATCATGAGAAACAGAACTCATGGCGGATACGAGGTCTTGCTTGATGACCTTTGGAGGTTCTGTGAAGAGTTCAATGCCGATATGGTCATCCTTTGGGAACATATTTCTTGCAAAGCTCTTGATGGCATGCATGGATTATTCGAAGAACGCGCGAGGGAACACGGAATAAAATTAATCTGGGTCAACCATGACCTTATGGATCCACGTGTTATCTCCAAACAATCAATTAGAGATGATGTTAACAGATACATGCGTTCCGTGATGAGAGAAGAGCCTCTCGATCCAAGCTTAGAAGTTATTGATGATGCAAAATCATGGTAAGGAGATAAAAAGAAAATGAGATATTTTGGTGGATGTGATTCGGGAAGTACTTATACAAAGTGCGTTATTGTTGATGAAAACGGGAAAATGGTGGCCAATGTCACTTTAAGAAGCAGAATCAATTCCGTTTTAAGCGCTCAAGAAGCCCTTGATGAAGCGATTACTCAAGTCGAAGGCTTGAATTCGCCTAAGGACCTTTCGTATTTGGTCGGGACGGGATATGGGAGAAATAAAGTGCCTTTCGCCGATGAAAACATTTCAGAGATTTCTTGCCATGCAATGGGAGTCCACGTTACCGATCCAAGCGTTAAAGCAATTATCGATATTGGTGGTCAAGACGTTAAAGGAATAGCCGTTGATAAAGATGGGACCGTTCTTAATTTTGCGATGAATGATAAATGCGCAGCTGGGACGGGAAGGTTTTTTGAGGCCATGGCTAGAGCCTTTGAGATGGACCTAGACGCTTTTTCCAAACTTTCATTAAATGCTAAAAACATAATTCCAATTACCGCTCAATGCACGGTTTTTGCTGAGTCTGAGGTTATATCGCTTGTCGGAGAGGGAAAACCAATGGATGAAATAGCGGCTGGTATTGAGT
>CAVGNL010000090.1:0-5410 GCA_963630455.1 Prevotella sp. CAG:755 | reverse complement strand
GCGCCAATGAGTCTTGAAACAGAATACTTTTCCATATACTCAGACATATCAATACGAATTATGTTGCTTTCGTTATCGAAAAGAGCTTCAGCCAAAGCTTTAGCAACCTCCGTTTTCCCCACGCCAGTAGGTCCAAGGAAAAGAAATGAGCCAATTGGCCTATTTGGATTCTGTATGCCTGCTCTTTGACGCAATATGGCATTAGAAACAAGGGTGATTGCATCATCTTGTCCTATTACTCTTTTTTCAAGGGTATTTTTCAAATCCAAGACTTTTTCTTTGTCGCCTTTTTGAATTCTTGAAACAGGAATTCCAGTCATTTTTGCAACGATTTTTGCAATAGACTCTTGATCGACGATTTCATCGACTAAGCGTTCTCCATTAGCTGAAGAGTCACTTAATTCTTTAATGCGTTTTTCAAGATCTGGTATGGTTTGATATTGAAGTTTGGAAGCTTTTTCAAAATTCCCCTCTTGGAAATATGAAGCAAGCTGAATTTTAGATTCTTCCACTTTGACCTTTAAGTCTTTAGCCTCTTTTATTTGGGCTTTTTCCTTTTGCCATTCGGTGGTTAATTTTTCTGATTTTTCTTTGTAATCAGCAAGTTCTTTCTCAAGGTCAGCAAGCCTCTTTTGGGAAGATTCGTCGTTTTCTTTGTTTAACGCGACCTTTTCCACTTCAAGCGAACGGATCTTACGATTCGTTTCATCTAGTTCGGCTGGCATCGATTCAATTTCGACTTTTATTGCAGCGCATGCTTCATCGATTAAATCGATTGCTTTATCTGGCAAAAAACGATTGGTGATATAACGATTAGACAAAGTTGCGGCGGCAATAAGAGCGTTATCCGTTATTCTTACGCCATGGTACGACTCGAATCTTTGCTTTAACCCACGAAGAATAGTGATTGTATCTTCGACGGTCGGTTCTTCAATCATGACCGTTTGAAAACGCCTTTCAAGCGCACGATCCTTTTCGATATATTGGCGATATTCATTGAGCGTTGTTGCGCCAATGCAATCGATTTCGCCTCGAGCAAGCATTGGTTTTAACATGTTGGAGGCATCCATTGCGCCATCCGTTCTTCCTGCTCCGACAATAAGATGAATTTCATCAATGAAAAGAATTATCCTTCCATCAGATTCTTTAATCTTATTTAAAACAGCCTTTAAGCGTTCCTCAAATTCGCCACGATACTTAGCTCCCGCGATTAACGCGCCCATATCAAGCTCGTATATCTCTTTGTCTTTTAAGGTTGCTGGAACATCGTTTTTCACGATTCTTTCTGCAAGTCCTTCTACTATAGCGGTTTTGCCTACACCAGGCTCACCCAACAAAATAACATTGTTTTTCGTTTTTCTTGCGAGGATTTGAACAACCTTTCTGATTTCTTCATCACGACCGATAACTGGGTCTATTTTCCCATCTTTAACATTGGCGTTGACGTTTCTGCCAAACTTTTCAAGGATATCCTTATCTTGTGAGTAGTCTTCCATTCCATTCATTTCATTCATAAACAAAATCCTCCTACCATTATTTTGTTCCTTTTACCGGAACGCTGATATTATACCTCTTCTTTTAGCACTCGCAAGTGTTGAGTGCTAATTTATTGCCGTTTAAGATTTTTATACTTGTGTATAACAAAATGGGTTTTTGCAATTTTCGGTGCTATTCAAGCATATTTATGCCTTGTTTTTAAGGTCTTCTAGCGATTTAATATTAAGGGTTTCAAGGAAAAATATTTCGTTATGGAAAAAAAGTTAATTATCGTCAGCGCCCCGCCTGCAAGCGGAAAAACATACGTTTCAATGAAACTAGCAGAAACTTTGTCGCACGTTGCCTATTTTGATAAAGATAGTCTTGTTCCTTTAAGTAACGTTGCTTATAAAATCGCTGGTTTGCCAGTGGAAAGGGAAGGCGATTTTTTCCAAAAGAATATTCGTGATGTTGAATATGATGTCATCCTTGAAATGGCTTTTACAGCTTTGAGATATGAAGATATCGTCTTAATTAACGCTCCATTCACTAGAGAACTTCATAATATCGACTATATCAACAACCTAAGAAAGCAACTCAAGGAAAAATACAATGCTCATTTGGTCATTGTTTGGGTTGTTTGCGATATCGAAACGGTTAGAGCTCGAATGATTGCAAGAAACTCAAGTCGTGACGTATTTAAGATCAAAAATTTTGATGCATGGGTAAAAACCCAGGATTTCAACATTCCGACTTATTTGAAAGTCGAAGGAGATCCTTATTCTTTGATCATTTTCGACAATTCGAATGATGAAATATTCAAAAAATCAATGAAAGAAACAATTGATTTGCTCGAAGAAAAATAAGCAATTCATATTAAAAGCCGTTACAAGTGAAATTCTAAATTTCACTTCATTCACGGCTTTTTTATTTGAATTTTAATCAATCAATGAAAAGGGCGGCCGCTCCTAAAATGCCAGCATCATTTCCTAATTGGGAAACGAATACTTTAACTGGAGAGGTGCAAGCAAAACCAAAATTATATTTAGCAAGCCTTTTGCTTATGGCATCTGTTAAATATTCTCTTTGATTGGATAATCCGCCACCTAAGATTATCGCATCAGGTCTAAAAATGTTGCAGTAATTGATGCAGCCGACTGTTAAATAATCTTCATATTTGTCCACTACATCCAAAGCCGTTTTATCACCTTGCTTAGAGCATTCGAATGCCGTTTTTCCATCGACTTTATTGATATCGTAAGCGACATAATCCCACATCAAAGAATTTTTATCTTTTTCCATGGCTTCTTTCGTTTGATGAATTAAGGCTGTCACTGAAGCATACGCTTCTAGGCATCCTTTTAAACCGCACGTGCATTCTACGCCATCCATAGAAATGATCATATGACCCATTTCGGCGCCTTTGCCTTCATTTCCGACATAGAGATGGTCATTAAGATAAACGCCACCGCCAACGCCAGTTCCAAGGGTAAGCAAAATAAGGTTGTGGTAATTTTTCCCAACGCCAAATTTAGCCTCTCCAGCCATAGCTGCGTTCGCGTCATTGGCGATTTTTGCTTTCATTCCGGTTTTATCTTCGATTATCTTAACGATTGGCAAATGATGCCAATTAAGGTTGTTGGAGAAATCGCAAGTGCCAGTGTCTGAATTAATGGATCCTGGGCAACCAATTCCAATGCCAGAAAATTCGGATTTTTTATAATCCAATTTGACGATCTGCTCATTAATTAAGTCCCCAAGGCGATTTATGAGTTCTTCTTGAGTTGCTTCTTTATCAATCGGAAAGCCGAAACGATTAAGAATTTCTCCTTTTTCGGAGACAAAGCCACCTTTAATGGAAGTTCCGCCAATATCTATCCCAATGTATTTCATACTTTTCTTACCTCCGTGAGAACATACTCGCCATTTCCAATTATATGTGCCTCTTTATTTGCGGGGATGAAAAATGTATCGCCCTTCTTATAAGGAATGTCATCGACATTTCCTTCACCAGAGATAAAAGTAATCGATGCAAAAGAATCGACTCTTGAATGAATAAGGCTATCCCCATCAACATTCTTGATTAGCGAAGTGAAATATTTGCATTCGCCAATCAGCGGGCTCTCAAAATCGATTTTTTGGTATTTATCGAAATTTAAAACCTTCATTGCTTTATCAACATGGAGTTCTCTTTCGTTTCCGTTTTTGTCTTTTCGTTTGTAATCATAAAGACGATAAGTCAGAGTGCTGTTTTGTTGAATTTCGATAACCGTCACTCCGGCACCTATCGCATGCACCGTTCCCGAAGGAATAAAATATCTATCACCGGGCTTAACCTCAAAGAAATTTAGCAAGCTCATAACAGTTCCGTTTTCGATGCCTTTAAGGACTTCTTCCTTGCTCGTTTTTTCTTTGAAACCAACATAGAGCCCCGCGCCTTTTTCAGCTGCGATAACATACCACATCTCGGTTTTTCCGAACTGATTCTCGTTTTTTAAAGCGTATTCATCTGAGGGGTGGACTTGCACAGAAAGATTAGATGCCGAATTTATTAATTTAATTAACACCGGGAAAAAAGGAAAAGAAGCGGGAAGCTCCCCTATATCATCTTTGGTTGCAACATCCATCAAAGCTTTTCCTTTGTTCTCCCCAGAAGCAATAATGCTTGGGCCAGTTTCATTGAAAGAGAGTTCCCAAGATTCAGCGATGATTGGAGAGTCGCTTTCTTTGCCCCAGCTTTTAAGCAAATTTCCTCCCCAAATATAATCTTTTGTTGCACCTATAAGTTTGACTGTTTTCATAAAACTATTCCTTTTCTAATTTATTAAAAAGCTCTTTTGCAGCCATTATCGCATCATCCATATCAAAATATTTATATAAAGCTAAGCGACCAAGGAAATAAACGCGTCCATGAAGTTTGTTGGCTTCTTCAAGATATTTTTTAGCCAAAGAATTATTTCTTTCGTCGTTAACCGTGTAATAAGGAATTTTCCCATCTTCGTACTTATCGGGGTATTCTTTGCTGATGATTGTCGAGTGATGATTTTCGCAAAAAGGATCAAAGTGCTTATGCTCGCTTATGCGTGTATAACCAACCTCTTTTGAAGTATAGTTCACGACGGGATTTGATTGATAATCATCAATTGGCAGAGTTTCTGTTTCAAAACGCAAAGAACGCCACTCCAATTTCCCAAATTTATAACCAAAGAAGGAATCTAATTGGCCAGTATATATCACTTTGGATGCCGTTTGATCATATTCTTCTTTGTTTTTTAAATAATCGACGTTGAATTTAATATCAATCCCTTTGGCGATATTTTGAGCAAAAACGGAGAACCCTCCTTTGGGGAGTCCTTGGTAAATATCATTAAAATAATTGTTGTTATACTCGAAACGCAAAGGAAGACGCTTAATTATCGATGCTGGAAGTTCTTTGCAGTCTCTTCCCCATTGTTTTTCGGTATATTCTTTGATTAGTTTCGTATAAGCAGTCCTTCCGACCATGCTTAAAGCCTGTTCTTCAAGATTTGTTGGATCCTTGATGTTCTCTTTTTTGATTTCTTCGGCTATTTTTTCTTTAGCCTCACTAGCGGTGTTAACTCCCCAAAGTTCATGGAAGGTATTCATGTTGAAAGGAAGGTGATATATTTCTCCATGATAACTAGCTAGCGGAGAATTAATAAAGGAGTAGACAGAGGCGTATTTATTAAAGAAAGACCAGGCAAATTCATCGGAAGTGTGAAAAATATGAGGGCCATATATGTGAACAATGATCCCATCATGAATCTCGGTCGCGATATTGCCCCCAAGATGATCACGTTTTTCAACAATAAGAACTTTTTTGCCAGAATCTGTTAATAAACGAGCGATAGTAAGTCCGCTTAAACCAGCTCCTACAATCAAATAATCATAATTCATATGTTTATTATAACAT
>CAVGNL010000089.1:0-5764 GCA_963630455.1 Prevotella sp. CAG:755 | reverse complement strand
CGGCCTTATAGGCCAGATCGAAAAACCGCGCCTTGAAGACGCGGATTTTTATTTTCAAAACCGGTTATTTATTGAAAGTCTTTGCTTAAAAAGTTATAGTTAAGAACGTTGAAAAATAGATTGGAGAGGTTATATGACAACCAAATTTGTCTTTGTTACGGGCGGAGTAGTTTCTTCATTAGGTAAAGGAATTTTCGCCTCTTCTTTGGCGTTGCTCTTAAAAAGCAGAGGGCTAAAAGTCTTCATGATGAAACTTGATCCGTATTTAAACATTGACCCCGGAACGATGTCGCCGTATCAGCATGGTGAAGTCTATGTTACTGATGATGGCGCAGAAACGGATTTGGATTTGGGACATTACGAACGGTGGACCGATCTTCATCTTTCAAAAGAAAGCTCCATCACCTCTGGAAAGATATATTCGACCGTTCTTGAAAAAGAGAGAAGGGGCGATTATTTAGGAGCTTGCATTCAAGTGATTCCTCATATCACAAACGAAATCAAACAAAGATTAACGGATGCCGCTAAGGCCTCTGGAGCGGAAATAATCATTGTCGAAATCGGTGGGACGGTTGGCGATATGGAATCGACCCCTTTTTTAGAGACGATTCGTCAAGCTCGCCTCGAATTTGGTTATGAAAATACGTTTTTCGCCCACAATACCCTCGTGCCTTATCTTAAGAGCGCTGATGAAACAAAGACAAAGCCCACCCAGCATTCAGTTAAAGAACTTCTTGGTTTAGGAATTCAACCTGATGCCGTTGTCCTTCGAAGCGAAGTGCCTCTTCCTGAAGGACAGAAATCTAAAATTTCGCTTTTCTGCAACGTTCCTGTTAACGGAATATTCGAGGCTGATGACTTGGAAAGCGTTTATGAATTGCCTTTCGCTCTCCATGAACAAGGCCTTGATGATTATGTTTTAGAGCACTTTGGCATCAAAGACGCTCCTAAAGCTGATTTAACAGAATGGCGTTTATGGTGCGATTCGGTACGTTCGCCCAAGAAAACCGTAAAAATAGCCTTGGTTGGCAAATATGTGGAATTGCATGATGCATATTTATCGGTCGTCAGCGCCTTAAAGCATGCTGGCTATTATAATTCGGCCAAGGTCGAAATAGGTTGGATTAAGGCTATGGATGTTAAAGAGAAAAACGTTGATGAAATCTTGAAAGGTTTTGACGGCATTTTGGTTCCTGGGGGATTCGGAGAAAGAGGATCGAAAGGAAAGATGGCAGCCATCAAATATGCTAGAGAAAACAATATTCCATTTTTAGGAATTTGTTTTGGAATGCAACTAGCATGCGTTGAGTTCGCCAAGCACGTCCTTAAACTCGAAGACGCGAATACTTCAGAGTTCGATCCTCAAACGTCAAACCCTATTATCGACTTGCTCCGAGATCAATATAGTGGAATAGCGATGGGTGGCACCCTTCGATTGGGCTTATACGATTGCAACGTGAAAAAAGATACATTGGCTTATAAGTGCTATCAAAACACAGACGTAAAAGAAAGACACCGCCATCGTTATGAATTTAACAACAGATACCGTGAGACATTTGAAAAAGCTGGCATGGTCTTTTCGGGCATAAATCCTCAGCAAAACCTTGTTGAAATGATCGAATTACCGCAAAACGACTTCTTTATCGCCTCTCAATTCCATCCTGAATTCACATCCAGGCCATTAAAACCCAATCCTCTTTTCAGAGAGTTTATTGCTTACTCGCTTAAGTACAAAGAGAAAAAATAGTTTATACTTGTAACGTGAGAGCTTTATTTGTTTACAATCAATCGTCTGGTAAAGGCAAATACAAAAAAAGATTTTCTTTGATTGAAAAAGAATTGGCGTCAACTTTCGAGGAGATGCTTTTTCTTTGCCCGGAAAGCCAAGATGAGGCCAAAGACATCTATCGTAACAAAAGCAAGGAATATGATGCTTTGATCGTTATTGGGGGAGATGGAAGCCTCAATGTCGCCATCAATCAAATCATGCTTTTAGAGAAAAAACCTATTTTAGGTTATATTAACGCCGGAACTCTTGGAGATGGTGGAAGGATTTTTGGAGTTAATAAAAATCTTCGAAAATCTTTGGCGATCATCAAAAAGCAGAAAATCACAAAAATAGATATAGGAAAAGTCACGGATTCCGAGAAAAATTACTATTTTCTTTACTGTTTGGCATTTGGCGCCTATTCATCTCTTTCGTATACAGTCAAACAAAAAAGCAAGAGAAGGATTGGCCATCTTTCATATTATCTTCATTCATGTAATGAACTATTCAAACCCATAAAAAATGAATTCGAAATAAGCGTTAGTGGTCAGAAATATTCATATACGTCCCCCTTTGTTTTGTTTTTGAACGGCGAGAGAATGGGCGGTTTCAAATTAAATAAAGGCAGCAAAATCAACGATGGCCTTATTGAAGCGTATTTCCCCAAATGCTCTTTATTTAATGGTGTTTTGCGCTTTTTGCCAAAGAAAAAAGAGAAATCCATCTCCGTAAGTGAGATTGAGATTTCGCCTTATAAAAACGACTATTGGTGCTTAGATGGCGAAAAAGGGCCTTTTGGCAAGGTTAAAATATCTGTCGTCCCTTCATCAATTTCCATTTTTTCTTGCTAAAAACGCCCCAATTGGTATTTTTTTCTTTACAAGACTAAAAAACAAAATTACGATAAAGAGCATAAGAAAGGATTTTACATATGAAAAAATCACCTTTGGTTTTATCGATTGTATCGGCTATCCTAAGCATAGCAGCCATCGCTTTGTTAGTTTTCTTACCAAATTTAGTTGGAGAACTTTCTTCTTATGTGGCAACACCATATAGAAGCGGATTAGTCAACAATCTTATTCCTGTTGTGATCGGAAGCGCAGGCTTTAAGTCTGGGCATATGATTTATTCAGGGGTTTTCGTTGGATTGATGGCCTTGATTGTCATTTTCTGGATTTGGCATTTGATTATGCTTATCTGCAAAAAAAGATTCGACAGTCTTGTAACTAATTTGTTCTGGTTAATTTTTGGAGCAATTGACGTTTATGCTTTCCTAGCGTTTATTGGCTATAACGCCGAAGGAACTTCATATGTTTTTAGTGGGACAATTGGCGAAGTAACGTTTGATAACGGTTTTACGCTTATTGGCGCACTAGCAAAGGACAATTTGTTTGGCCATTTTGCTGCTGTAGCAGCTCTTGCTGGCATTCTCGCTTTAGCAGGACTCTCATTGCTTCTCGGATTTATCGGCGTTGCTCAAGCGATTCATGATGATCGCGTTTATCCAAAGAGCTATTTCCAAGAGGAAAAAGAAGAAGACACTAAAAAAGTCGCAAATAAAGACGAAAAAGAAAAGACAAAGGCCAAAAAAGCCGATGTTAAAGACGAAGCGGTTTCCAGCGACGAAGAAGGCGATGAGGAAGTCAAAGGAAAGAAAAATCCTCTTATCGTTCAAAATATCTCCTATACAAAATACCCATATCCTGAATACGCTCAACCTTATGGGCCTATTCTCCCTCCTCCGCCTGCGCCAAGACAGGAAGAAACAAAAGAAAAGCCTCTTACTGAGGAAAGTGTTCGCAAAGTTGTAGCTGAGGCTCTTGCCGCTCAGCAAAACGCCTTCCTTGCGATGAATGCAAGAAAAGAAGAACCAGTTGTTGAAAAACCTGTTGAAAAGGCGATAGAAGAACGCCCCCTCACAGCAAAAGAACTACGTTCCATCATCAAAAACGAATTAAGAGATCATGATCATCCTGAAGAATTGCTCCCTTTAACAGATGAGCAATGCAGAGCTCTTATCCGCGATGAACTAGATCAATATTACGCCTCAACTAGGCCTATATCCGAAAAGGAAGAAGAAAAGCCTGTAGAAACTAAACCTTCTGAACCGGCAAAAGAAGACGATGACGACGACTTTATGACGGCAGAAGAATTAAGCAAGATGATTCGCAGCGAAGTTGTTCAAGTCATCGAAGAGCAGCCGAAAGAAGAAAAACTCACAATCGAGATGGTCAAATCGGCCATTGATAATGCTCTTGCTTCCTACCAACCTCACGTTGAAACATTAACTAAAGAAGATGTTTCTGAAGTTGTTAAAGAACAATTGGCTCCTACAAAAGAGGCTGAAGTAAAGCAAGATCAGGCGATTATTTCCTTAAGAGAACAAAATTTCAGCAATGAGTATCAAGCGAAATTAGCGGCTGCTAAAAATGCTGAAGCTATCGAAAGTCTTGAAAAATCTCAACTTTCTGCTGAAGATATTCGAAAGATAATCTCCGATGAGCTTGATAAAAAACTTGCTACTTTCGAACCGAAAGTTGTCGAAAAAGTCGTTGAAGTTAAAGTTCCCTCAGAGACAAAATCAACTGAAGAAGCTCTGATGGCAAAAAGCGAGCCAGAGGTTGTAGAACAAGCTTCAGATGAAGAGAAGGTTGCCCGCATCCCTTTCGCAAATCGCGTTATGGCATTAGATGATGAAATGAAAGATGCCTATAACGAATTAAAGGAAGAAGCAATCTCTTATGGCTTAAAGAGTAGGCTTTCAATTTCTGGCGATACATTTAGACTTCATACGAAGACTTATTTCAAAATCATCGTTGCCGGAAAAGGATTAAAGCTTTATATGGCTTTGGATCCGCATGATTATAAAGATAGCACTATACCTGTAAAAGACGCTGGTACTAAGAATCTTTATAAGGACATTCCTCTTGTCTTTAAAATAAAGAGCCCTCTTTCCTTAAAACGCGCTAAATCTTTAATCAAGGATGTTTGCGAAAAGGACGGACTTGTGAAAACTGATGTTGAGCATTTCAACTACGTTTCCCAATTGGAATCTTATCGTGTCGCTGGTAGCGAAGACGAAGAAGCTGAAGACGAAGAATAACTTCTAAACACAAAAATGGACCTCGATTATACGGGGTCTTTTTTGTATTTTGGAGCAGTACATGATATTATATAGCCTTAATAGGAGGATATTCGGCTTTGCCCCATTGGGTTATATACTTAATTCTGACAATCATCCTCGTTTTAGCATCAGCCTTCTTTTCTTTGGTGGAAACTGTATTTTCATCGATAAATCGTTTTAAATTCGAAGTAAAAGCCAACAACGGTTCAAAGAACGCAAAAGTCGTTTTGTGGGTCGATAACCATTTTGATTCTACGCTTGTTACTATTTTGATTGGCAACAATGCCGTTTCTGTTGTTTTATCAATGATTACGACGTTTCTTTTCGTGGATAACATTCTAACTTCCATCGATTCATCATTGGCCACTTTGATTGGTTCTTTAACCATTACAATTATTTTGTATATTTTCGGAGAGACCTTGCCGAAAATAGTCGGAAGAAAAATACCTAATAGCATCGCTATCTGGGCAGCTTATCCCTTGATTGTTTTAATTATTGTTTTCTATCCTGTTTCTGCCCTTTTTCGTGGAATTTCTTTCCTTTTTAACAAGATTTTCAAATCCGCCCCCGAACCAGAAATGACAGAAGAAGAGTTTCAAAATGTCATCGAATATAACGAAAACCATGGCGTATTAGAGGAAAATGAAAGCGAGATAATCCAAAATTCCCTTGATTTTTCCGACACGAAAGTTAAAGAAATTTTCACTCCACGCGACAAGATGTTTTCCATCAATCTTAAAAACCTATCTTTAGATAAGCTCGTTGAAATTATTTGTTCCACCTCTTATTCAAGAATTCCTGTTTATTACGATAATCCAAATAAAATTGTTGGCATTTTGCTTGTTAAGAACTTTTTGGCAGATTATTTGGAT
>CAVGNL010000088.1:0-6129 GCA_963630455.1 Prevotella sp. CAG:755 | reverse complement strand
TCTTCTAAGAAAATATTCGTCCCATTATGCAAAATAACCTCATCATTGGAGTTAATACGCGAATCATTTTCTTTTGTGTGAAGCCCGGAAGAAAAAATAACAGCGTTTTCAGGGACTTCTTTAAATTCATTCACGAAAAGATGAAGGGTGCGATATCTAGTTTCAATCACATATTGTCCTGGAGTGTCTATTTCAAAAGAAACGACCCATCTAGCATTATCGATATGATAAGAGATATTTCTACCTAATGGCCTAATTGTCACGTCGTTTTGCGGATTGAAAGCGCATTGAAGTTTTAAGTTCGCCTTGCCTTTTAAAGAGAAAGAAGCCACGCCTGTTGGAAAGCGATTATTCGCTTCGGCGCTCCAAATGTGATCTTGATTAACTTTAACCGAATAAACGGGAACTTCTTCCCCTGCTAGAAATAATTTAAAAGATGGATATAAAGGAAGACCATCGATCTTTTCTCCGAATTTAACTTGACTAACTTCGCCTTTGGATACCGGGTCGTTTTTGTTATTAAAGAAATCTTCTTCGACGATCTTAAATCCATCATCATCTTTCGGATAAGAAAGCGAAGTCTCTTCTTTTGAAGAAAGGCTTTCTTCATCGCTTGAGTATAAAGGAAAATCGTTTTTGCAAGAGTTAAGCATAAAGACAGAAAGAAGAGATAAAACTATTTTTTTAAGAGGCTTTCGCCAGTCTCTTTGGAAAATAAACATATGTGCTCCAAATTAAACGAAATTCCTACATCCATCTCTTTGCGGAATCTCCCTAAACCAGTAGTCGAAATTATCAAATCATCCTTCTTTTCAGGGAAAGTTGTATACAAAAGAGTCTCTTCGCCTAATTGTTCAAAAAGGTTGATATGAGCCACGAATCCTTCTTCATGATAGTCAAGATCGCCTTTGACGGATATGGCTCCAGATCGAATCCCGGCGATAATTTCTTTATCAAGATTTTTATCGGCAAAATTATTCATTCTTTCGCGTGGCAATGAAAGGTCTATTTCTTTCCCTTTAAAAGAAATGAAATATTCTCCGTTTTTCTTTTTGATGCAGGCGGAGAAGAAATTCATCTGCGGAGTGCCTATGAAGCCTGCGACAAACTGATTTGTAGGATTAAGGAAAACATCTTCCGGAGTGCCAATTTGCTGAATTAAGCCATCTTTGAGAACAACGATCTTCGTCCCCATCGTCATTGCTTCAACCTGATCGTGAGTAACATAGATGAAAATCGTTTTCAGTTTGTCATGAAGGCGGGTTATTTCTGATCTCATTTGAACACGCATCTTGGCATCAAGGTTTGAAAGAGGCTCATCCAAAAGAAAAACCTTTGGGTCACGAACGATAGCTCTTCCTAAAGCTACGCGTTGTCTTTGCCCGCCAGAAAGATTTGCTGGCTTTCTATCCAAATATTCGCTTAAACCGATTTTTGCCGCAGCTTCTTCGACTTTCTTTTTAATTTCCTCTTTGCGCTTTTTGCGGTACTTGAAATCGAAAAAATGTTTGAATGGTATATGTTCAACTTCTAAAGGGAAAGCGATGTTTTTAAAAACGCTTAAATGAGGATAAAGGGCGTAATTTTGAAAAACCATTGCAATATCGCGTTCTTTTGCTTCCTTGTCAGTGATATCCTCGTCATCTAAGACAATTTTTCCCTCCGTAACATCCTCTAATCCAGCGATCATTCTTAAAATAGTTGATTTGCCGCATCCTGATGGCCCAACAAAAACAACAAATTCACCGTCATTGATCGTTAAATTGAAATCTTTGGTTGCTACAAAGCCATTAGGATAAGTTTTATAAAGATGTTCAATTAAAACTCGTGGTTTTTTATCATTCTCTTCTTCTAAATAAGTGAGAAGGTCACTTAATTTCTTTAATGGATAATCGGTGTTGGAAGAATTTATGGCATCACCTATTCCGTAAGAGGTAAATCCCCCTCTCTTTGCCGCCTCAACTCCTGCGTAAGCATCTTCAACAACCCCGCATTCATCTGGCTTTAATCCAATTTTGTTTGCCGCAAGAAGAAAGACTTCAGGATTGGGCTTAGAATGAGCGATCATTGTGCCATCAACGATTTCATCAAAAAGATAAAGAAGACCGATTCTTTCGAGAATGAATTTGGTGTTCTTGCTCGAAGAGCCAATCGCAATCTTTATGCCCATCTCTTTGATTTTCTTAAGCGTTGACAAGGTATCCTGATCAACGTCTTCTGGAGTAAGTTGTTGCAAATATTCTCGATAAAAGGAATTTTTCTTCTCACATAGATTCTCTTTTTCTTCTTGCGTGTAAGTTTTGCTAGATTTCTCAAGAATTATTTCCAGAGAATCCATGCGTGAAACCCCTCTTAGACGATTGTTAGTTTTTTCGTCAAATGGAATGCCCTCTTCGTCAGCCATTCTTTTCCAAGCTAAGTAATGGTAATGGTCAGTTGAAAGGATGACCCCATCCAAATCGAATATAATTCCTTTTTTCATTTTGACACCTCCTTAATAAAAGCGCCGTTTTCTTTGATGTCTATTAAATAACGTTTTCCGCGAAAGAGAAGAGAGTATTTAAGTCCGCCGATTTCCTTAGGCAAATTGTTGGAAATGAGGAGTTTGCCATTATTGATCTTCAATCCCGAAAAGCCATAAAGGAGAGACATATAAGCGCCTCCCTCTGAGGCGGGGTGGCTCCCACCGATATAGATTCCTCCAGCGAACAATTTTTGCGGCCCATACAAATCAATGGAAGCCGACTTCCTAAACATCTTATAGGCATATTCTTTTTCGCCGATTTCAGTAGCCAACAAAGAATACATGCTCGAAGAAAGAGAAGAACCGTGCTCTGTACGCGGGAAATAGTAGTCATAATTCGCTTTCTTGATTGAAAGAGGAAATTCATCCGACAGGAGCACAAGCATTGCTACAACATCTGCTTGTTTGATGATTTGGCTCGAAGAGGCAGGACCATCTTTTCCGCCCCAATATTGTTGAGGGTCTTTTAGGCGAGAGCGGATCGTATCAAGAGAACAGTCCTCTTTCTGGAAATATCCTTCGAATTGTTCTATTAATCCTTCTGAGGTTGGCATTGGTAAATATAATTTCGCTAAAAAGTCCTCTATCTTTTCCTTGTCTGCAGAATATTTTTTTAACAATGAAGGATTTTCCTCAAATTTGTTGAGGGTGTAACGCAAAGCGTGGTTGACCATATAATTTGTAAAAGCGTTGTCATTCACTCGTTCATGATATTCATCTGGCCCAATCACATCATCAAGATGATACTTATCATTTCGATAGGTAGCATAAGAAATGAAAAAACGAGCAACTTCAATGAATAATTCAATTCCTCCCTCAAAAAGAAGAGAGGAATCGCCGGTAATTT
The DNA here is from genome assembly GCA_963630455.1 of Prevotella sp. CAG:755. Taxonomy (GTDB): domain Bacteria; phylum Bacillota_I; class Bacilli_A; order RFN20; family CAG-826; genus UBA4951. The sequence goes on along the minus strand of CAVGNL010000088.1, from coordinate 2,758 downwards.
TTTCATAATTCTCAAAAGCGTACACAATATCTGCGCTAATATGAATTTGCTTCTCGTTAAAATACGTTCTTATCGGCTTACCTGTCTTATAATCTGTAACATTGTACTTTGAACAAGCTTCTAAGCCGCTTTCTTGGCTTTCCCAAGCGAAAAAAGCTCCTTTATAGCCAAATTCCTCAGCCTTCTTTTTCGCACCACTTAAGGTTTTGATTCGATATTTCAGAATATTTTTGGCAACAAGTGGTTCCTGGAAAGAGAAAAAAGGAAGAAGAAAGATTTCCGTATCCCAAAAGATCGCGCCCTTATACGTTTCTCCGCTGACCCCTCTAGCTGGAATGGAACGAGTTCTATTCCTATCGCCTAAAATCAATAACATGTAAATGGAGTAATTAGCTTCGAGTTCGCCTTCTGAATCACCCTTTAAAGAAACCCTTGCGTTTTTAAACAAAGAAGAGAAAAGAGAAACGTGTTCTTTTTTTAAGAATTCATATCCAAGAAAGAGAATTTCGTTCATTTCCTTTTCGAAATCCTTCTTTTCTTCGAATACTAATGAATAAATTTCAAAACGTATTTTATCCCCTTTATGTAACTGCCCTCTAGAAATATAGGTAGACTCATCATGTCTCTCTTTTTGAAAAGGTGTTTCCGAAGATGAAGAAATATTTATGAAATAAGCTCGATAGGAAACAGCTTCATAAAGATATTTGCCTTCATTTGTAATGCCCTCAAAAAGAAGACAATTAGATAGTTCTTTGACGCTTTTTTCTTTGAAATGAGGACCATTTATCTCATAAACATCCAAATCCAATCCATATTCAAAAAGAAAGCGTTCGTCTTTTTTAACATTGATTTCAATTTTTGAGGCAAGGAGGCTATCTCTTTCGAAAGACACGAAACGTTCGCTCGAAATTGAATAATGAGGGAAAGATGTTTTGCGTGAGAAACAACCTTTATCCAGTTGCAAGCTGATTCTATGTGAGGATGGCTCAAAAGATAAAATATCTTCGGAAATATCATTAACAAATGTTCGAAAACAAAAAGGATTGGGCAAATTTATCGACTCTCTCCATTTGTCTTTGTATTTATCATATACACCGACGAGATTCAAACCCGTCATTTGTTCTTTGTTTTCTTCTTCCAAAGATCCTCTGTATCCAAGATGACCGTTGCCCAAAAGAAAACGATTTCCTTCTAAAACACGATCGTTTTTGTTGTATGAATTGCAAAAAATCGCGTTTTTCATCGACTAATCTCCGTAATTTCTTTTAATATGACATGCTGATTATAGATTTTGACTTCAACAGGTTTCCCCTCGTTGTGGACAAGAAGTCTATCGTGGTAAACATCAAAACGCAGTAAGGAATCGCGATAGGAAAGTTTGACTGAATAATGTTCCCAACGCGATGGCAAAGAAGGAGAGAAGGAAAGAATCTCTTTATCTGAGCGAAGTCCTAAATAACCGTAGACGATATTCATCCATGCGGCGGCAATCGAGGTCATATGCAAGCCTTCTGAGGTGTTGCGATTATAATCATCAAGGTCAAGGCGCGTGGCAAAACCGAAGAAATCCAAAGCCTCTTTTTCCTTGCCTAGTTCCTCCGCAAGAATGGAATGGACGGATGGCGAAAGAGAGGACTCATGGATGCAACGTGGTTCATAATATTCATAGTTTGCCTTCTTTTCTTCATAAGAGAAATCCTGATTGTAAAGGAAAATAAACATCAGAACATCTGGCTGCTTAATCATGTCGTTGCGATAAATTCGATCGTAGCTCCAATGCGAATAAAGCGGGAAATCAGTAACTGGTATTTTATCCACGTCGATATGTGGGAGATCATAGAAGCCTTGATGTTGCTCAAACAGATGACTTTTTGAATCATAAAGAATAAGCATTTTTTCCATGCATTCTTTCATTTCTTGCAAATGTTTCTCGTCAAAATTCGTTTTTCTTAAGACTTTTTTTGATTCAAAGCGTGCATCAGAAAGAACTTTAAACGTATATTCGAAGGTCTTTTTGGCCATGATGTTGGTATATGTGTTGTGATTGACCATGACTTCAAATTCATCAGGGCCCATAACCCCATAATAGCCAAAATGAGTGTGATTTTGATTCCATTGCCCGCGCGTGAGAAGGAATTTATCGATTTCTAGAAGCATTTCTAAACCGTATTCGTTCATGAATGAGACATCTTGATAAAGATTCATGTAATGGAATATAGCGTAAGCGACAGCGGTTGTCGGTTGAATTTGCGTTGAAGCGTGTTGCCAAAGGGTGCAAGCCTCTTCGCCATTACGCGTAGCGATAGGATAAGCTGCGCCATCGCAATCGAGTTCTTTAGCTCTCTCTTTCGCTTTATCCAATGTGTTGTAGCGGAATAAAAGAAGGTCTTTGGCGGCTTTCTTGTTGCTAAAAAGATAATAAGGAAGGCAATAGGTCTCGCTATCCCAGAAAGCGTGTCCGGAATAGGCTTCCCCAGTTAATCCTTTTGCCCCGATATTGTTATCTTCCGAAAATCCCCAATATGCTTGTTGCAAATTGAACAAGCAGAAACGAATCCCTTGTTGGTCGTCAGGGTCACCATCAATCTCGATATCGCTTTTTTCGATGGCTTCGGAGAAAAAATCCTCATTTTCTTTCAAAAGGCCGTCAAATCCTTTTTCAAGCAAATTTGCCAATTCTTTTTCCCCTTCTTCTTTTCTCTTTAAAAAGCAATCGTCGTTCTTTTTGTCAGCAACATTTATGACGTAGCGAGTGATT
>CAVGNL010000087.1:0-8650 GCA_963630455.1 Prevotella sp. CAG:755 | reverse complement strand
ATGGCAGCGACTGCAAAAGCAAAAAGCGCAATTTATATGCGCGCATCTAAGGAGATTTATGCCGCAGCTAAGAGCGGAATTCCTGATCCTGAAAGCAACCTCGCATTAAGAAGTGCTATTGAAAAATACCGCAAGAGTTGCCCTAGAGACGTTATTGAACGTGCAATCGAAAAGGCCAAAGGCGGAGATGCAACAGCTTATATTTCTGGACGTTACGAATTCTTTGGGCCAGGCGGAAGCTATATTATTGTTGATACGCTCACAGATAATGTCAATCGTGCATTAGTCGGCGTTCGCACGATTGTCACGCGCAAAGGCGGCAAGATGGGAAGTGTAGCCTACAATTTTGATTATAAGGGAATCCTTCAATTCAAAGGTGATGAGGCCTTACGTGATTCGGTGGAAGAAAATCTTATCTTGGGCGATATTGATGTACAATCTGTCGATTTCGAGGATGGCGAAGTTGAAGTAAGACTTGCTCCAAACGATTTAGAGAAAGCGAAAGAGATCTTAAAAGGACTTAACGTCGTAGATTTTGATGTTGCTGAATCGACAATGGTTCCTAACGAGCCTATCGAATTAACAGGAGACGATCTCCAAAAAGTCAAAGACATGCTCGCGGCCTTAGATGAATGCGAAGATGTCCAAAACGTCTACACAAACGTTTCTAATTTATAATAAAGATTAGCGACAATTTAGCCATTCATTCCAATTGATGATTGAATGGCTTTTTTTGTATTTTGAAAAAGACAGATTTTGCAAGAAAAATCAAAAAACTAACAATATTTTGGGCTTGTTTTATTATTAAAGAAACTTAGAACAGCCTATTTTCTAATGCTTGTTTTTGATATCGTCTAATTCCGCTAAATAATCAATTGACCAATCATAGCTTTTGCAGAAATATCCGTTATAGTTTCCTTTTCCCGTTGCCAAATAATCCCAATAATCGCATCTAAGACGTGCCTTGTTTAAAAGAAGCTGAGCACGAGAAAAAATGACGCAATTGAAGTTATATTCATTCAACGCTTTCCTTAATCTCCACACAGCATCGCGATATAATTTTTTGGCATTGTCTAAGGGAGCGTCGGGCCATAATTGAGAAATGGCGTCATTCATTTCTAAGGCCCTTCCGTTATATGTAATCAACAAAGCAAAGAGCTCTTTTGATTTTGCTGAGGAAAATCTAACAATCTCTTTGTTTACGAAACAATCAAATCCACCGAACATTTTTATTTCCATGGTTGTGTAGTTATCGCTCAACAAATCAACGTAATATTTAACTTCGTTATATGAATAAGGCTTATAGATAAAACCCAAAACTTTATTTTGAATGGAGGGTGGCAAATCGCTTTTCGTTAGGCTTATGCCAGTAACGAAAACTATTTTTATATCATCAACGATTGAAATGAGTTTTTTCGCTAATTCAATGCCGTTTATCTTTGGCATGTTTATATCGATAAAGGCTGAGCACACGTCATTGTTTTTAACGTATTCTAAAATATTTTGCGGATCATCCTTGAAAAATTTGCATTCAAGATTATCGATAGCAACAATTTCTTTTAAGAATATTTGTAAGGATGAAATTTCATCATCAATCGCAATTACTTTCATCGTTTTCCCTTTCGTCTGGAATGGTTATTTTTATGTTTGTTCCAAGGCCTATTTCGCTGTTAACTTCTACGTTTGCATTGAGCAATATAGCATATCTTTCTTTGACGTTTTTTATTCCTTGAGCATTTTCGCGGACGTTTTCTGGATTAAAGCCAACTCCGTTATCTTTAATTTCGACGATCGTGTTTTGTTTGTCACGACTGGTCGCAATTTCAATATATCCATCTTCTTTTTCATTGACCATGCTGTATTTAATCGCGTTTTCGACAAATGGTTCAATAGAAAGAACTGGAATTTTAAAGTCTTGGTAATCGATGTCGTAAATGACATTGAATTTATTTTTTGTCCGAAGATTCTTTAATTCCACATAGTTATAGACATTATCTATCTCCTTGCTGAATTCAATTAAGTTAGAAGAAGCAGCATCAACGTTGTAACGAAGATGATCGGCAAGCAACGTTATTGCGTGGTCTCCGGTTTTCTCGTTTTCGTGATAGAGGTCTTTTATTGAACTCAGACAATTAAAAATAAAATGCGGTTTTATTTGTTCTTTCAAAACAAGCAATTTTAGATCTTTGTTTTGGATTTCCGCTTTTAATTCATCCATCGCCTTCCTATAAATTCGGACAATGAAGGCCACATAAATCGATACGTATATCAAAAAAATAAGTATTAAATAAACAACGATCTCACTGGAAATAGGAGTATCGAAGCCATCGATGGTGTTACAAATGATAGTAAGCTCCATCCCTATCATGGCATAGAAAATGCATTTAGTAGAAAACGCCGTGAAATCAAATTCATGGCTGTGTTTTGTGAAATAGGAGAATTTTATCAAAAAGGCCACGTAACAAACCGAATAAACTATATATGCTATAAATTGCAACCTAAATGGCATTAAAACGGCATATAAGAATGTAGCAGCGCAAGCAAAGGATGCTCCGATTACGATGCCTTTGGTTTTTAGTTGCTTTTCGTAAGTGTATTGAAAGAACATCATTGTGCTAAACAAGAAAAGACAGTAGAAAAAGAAATTTAGCGTTTCGAAAATGAATGGAGGCACAAACAACCCATATCGAAGCAATATCATATTCATTAAAGGGGAGAAAAATGCAGTAAGAAAAATAGCTCCTGTCATATTGACCGTATAGATTGTCGAATCATAGATTTTGTGATAAGAAATTGCCTCAACAACGAATAACGCTAAATAAAAAATCAAAACGACATAAGCCAAATGAACAGCAATTTCTTCTTCAACGTTTTGATAATATGTACTAACAAATTTGGGAGTAAAGTCTATGCCACCTACAAAGTTATAGCCGACCTCAATAATTACCTCCACCTCTTTTAAACCATCCACCTTAAATGTTTCGTTTGTCAGATAAGATAGAGGAAATGGATTCTCGAAAAAAGTCTTGCCAACGTTACCGGTGCTAGCAATCTTAACTCTATTCAAGTAAACATTTAAGTGAGCGTTCGTTGCCTCTTTTTTGAATTTAATTGAGCTCCCCAACCCTTCGAATAAACTCAAAGTCGTTCTGTAAGATGCGTAGCCATAATTAGGAAGATAAGATCCATCTTTACTTTTAACCTTGTTCCACGAATGAGGCGTTTTGATTATCGCGTCATATTCTGTATTATTTAAGTCGATTTCGTCGATTATCAGGAATTTGTTGTAATAAAGCTCCCAGTCACTTTTCGTACCGGATAAAACAGTTTCTTCGTCTCTTGTTGATGCGTTATTAAAAATTAGATCGCTATGAAAACGCATGGTCGAAACGAAAATGCCTCCTATCGCTATAAATACATAAAGGCAAACGCGTAAAATTAACCAAAACCGTTTTTTCATAACAGCAACATATCAATCAAGTCTTTTGCATACGAATAAGACGTGAACATATCAATATTGACTATTTTTCTCTAAATTTTCAATATTTATCGCATATTTTCATTTTTTATAGCCAATAGTTAATGCTGCAAAAAAGTTCAAACTTACGTTCTTTGTTTTTCCATGTTTTGGCGTATGTTCAGCGCAAAAAACAATCTTTTGCCAAATGAAGGCTAGGTAATTAAATAAAACTTTACCGATTTCAGTTTTCTTTGTAATATATACTAAATTTCAAGGCAGGAGAAAAAACCATGAGTTATAAGAAAATAGTTGTTGCAGGCGGTGGTGTTTTGGGAAGCCAAATTGCTTTTCAAGCCGCTTATTGCGGATTCGATGTTACCATTTGGCTAAGAAGTCAAGGAAGCATTGGAAGATGCCAACCGAAAATTGATCACCTTAAGGAAACCTATATTTTAACAATCAAAGAAATGGACACGCCCGAGGGAAAAGCAGATAACGTTTTCGCCCGAGGAATCGCTGATAAAGATACATTTAACGCTAATGAATGCTTAGAAAAAGTCGAGAAGGCATATAAGAGTCTCAAACTGGAACTCGATATGAAAAAAGCCGTAGAAGACGCTGACTTGGTTATTGAATCTATGGCTGAAAACGCTAAAGACAAAATAGAGTTTTATAAAAAGCTAGCCCCTCTCCTTCCAGAAAAAACTGTTTTAGTCACAAATTCGAGCACTCTTTTACCAAGTGAATTTGCCAAATATACGGGACGTCCAAACAAATATCTTTCGCTCCATTTTGCCAATTCCATTTGGAAGAACAACACAGCCGAAATCATGTCTCAGCCAAGTACGGATGGCAAATATTTTGATGAGATAATTCAATTCGCCAACGACATAAGAATGATTGCCTTGCCCGTTCGTAAAGAAAAAAGTGGTTATTTATTGAATTCTATGCTCGTTCCTTTCCTTCTATCTGGATTAGATTTATATGCTTCTGGTGTTTCTGATCCAAAGAGCATCGATTTAGCTTGGACAAGAGGTACGGGTGCTCCAAAGGGGCCATTCCAAATATTTGATACGGTTGGTTTGACGACGGCCTACAACATTGTCATGCAATACCAAAAAGTTCCTGGTCTCTTATCGCCGATATTAAAGAAAATGATGATGCCATATAACTTCAAAGCCATGGCTAAAATACTCAAAGAATATATTGATGCCGGAAAGTTAGGAATGTCTTCTGGCGAAGGATTCTATAAATACAAATAAAGCAAAATCAGTTTTGAATCCCCTTTAAAAAGGGGATTTTAAACACCCCGTGTGCCAAGAAACAATTTAGAAAGAACAACCCACCTGGCTGTCTTTAGAATATAATTTTGGCATGATAGAAGATATTAAAAGTTGGATTAATCGAGATACACGTATCCTCTTTCTTGGAGGAGCGGGCGTATCAACCATGAGCGGGATACCTGACTTTCGTTCACCAAACGGCCTTTATAAAATCAAAAACAAATACGGAATTGCCGCAGAAAAAATGTTGTCCCATTCATTTTTCTTCGAGCATACTGATATTTTTTATGATTTTTATTGGAATTTCCTTGTTTTTTCCAAAGCCAAGCCAAATAAAGCCCATTTTGCTCTAGCCAATTACGAGAAATTAGGAGGCAAGGTAACCATACTAACTCAGAATATCGATGGGCTACATCAATTAGCCGGTTCTAAAAATGTCTATGAGTTACATGGTTCAACGAAACGCTATTTCTGTTTGAACTGCCATAAAAGTTATAAGCTCGATGATATAAAAGAGAGAAATGGTATACCGCATTGCTCATGTGGAGGAGTTCTTAAACCCGATGTCGTTTTATATGAGGAACCATTAAAGGATTCGATAATTGAGGCCTCTTTGAATTCTCTTCACCATTCCGATCTGCTTATCGTTGGCGGAACCTCTTTAAATGTTTATCCGGCTGCAGGATTGATTTATGAATTCAAGGGTCAGCATAAGATTTTAATCAACAAAGAAAGAACGCCTTTGGATTCGTTTTTTGATATAACTTTATACGAAGATATCGGCGAAGCTCTTGAATCACTTCTTTTATAAGAAAAACCGTTAAGCAATCCTTAACGGTCAACATCTTTATTTAACTTCGTTCCACATTACGCCCCATGGATCAACCTTTATTGGTTCGCTTTCTTCGTAAGCCGTTAATAATTCTTTTGGCAAGAACTCTTTCTTAACGAATACTTCGTAAACAAAATTGCTGAACCATTCATCATCCATGATGTAGAAGCCTCCCTTTCCTGCGTCTTTGCCCCAACTGTTTTCAACCTTCCATCTATTCGGGGTCTTCTCATCCAATAGATTTACACCAGTAAAAGTCATTGCGTGATTGCAGAAAGAGGTTCTAGTATCCATTCTAGCGCCCTTATCGTTTAAAAGTTCTACGCCAAGCAACTTATCAAAACGAATCACGTTATATCCTAGTAAGCCGTCTTTTCTAAGGGATTTAGAAGAAACGTCGGCTGCAAACCAAACCAATTCATTTGCTTTTAAAGAGGCGATTACAGCTTTTTTGATTTCGTTAACATCTACATTAAAGAAAGTCACGTCATCTCCGCCTATGACATTATTTACCCATTCACAAACGTATTTTTGATACTTTTTGTAGCCTTGCATTGGCGCATCGCTTAAGACAACGTAGTCATCAAGATTAACGCCCACATACTTTTCATAGAACTCAAGGGGCGTCGTTTCTTCTAATTTTATATACTTATTGTCTTTATCTTTGTATTCGTAAGTGAATTTTTTCGGAGGGAGGCCTATTGTGGCGCAAAGAAGACCATACGCTTCCGAAAGCATCTCTTCCTTTTTGGTGAGTATTTCATCTTCTTTGCCTTCGTTTTTCAAATCGCGCAAAATCATGATATCTTTAGCTACTAACGATGATAGCAGGGAATTAATTTCCCCCGTAGAAGAATCAACGCAGTTATCAGGCATGACCTCACTCGGAACTATCCCGTATTTTTTAACGAGGTTAGAGAACATCGCAAAGTGTCCTCCATCGCTAATTCCTCCGTCAAACAAAAATGAATTTAGACGCGAATCAAGACTTTCGTTTGCCAGTTTAAGAGATTTTTCCAGCGTAAAATTGAATTTTTCTAATTTGTCATAGAATTGTAAATAGGCTTGCGAAAGTTCCAATGTTTTCAAATTAAGCTTTTTGGCTGCCACCATCCTTATAATATTTAAGCCAGCGAACATCCAACAACGACCGGATTGTTTTTGGTTGGTGATGTCGCCCGAATCAACATCAATCGAAAAGACGTTTTTCAAGGCGTTTGCCGCATCTGGATCGATTGCTGAGTTAACTAATCCGTTTTTGCTTATCGCCATTCTAGCTGCGGCTAGAGTTTGGTTCGCTTCATAGCTTTTAGCGAATTTTTCAATATCGCAGATTTCAAGATCGTTTTTCATAAATGATACCTTCTTCCTAAAATTAATCTCGACTAACGATATTAGCCAAATAAAGGCAAAAGTCACTAAATTATTTAAAATAGTTCATAACGCTTATAAAATAGAAAAATGAAGATCACGAAATACGAACGAATTATTATCTACCCTTGTTTGGTGGGACTGTTTGTCCTTTTTGCTTTTTTTGATTTAAACATAACGCATGCTTTGTATGATCCAAACAATGTTTTTGGAAGGATGGGGGAGATATTGGCCGAAGAGCCTTTCCAATTGCTAGCGGTATTTGCCTCGCTTATTTTATTCAAGTATCGCGATAAAACATCAAAGGCAAGAAATATCACGTTTGGGATTCTCTATATGCTTTTGGCAATATTCCTTGCTGGCTATGCCGGAGGAAGAGTTGTTTCCTATTCTGATAATTATGGTTGGAGTACGGTTATGCGTTGGTCTTTGGCTGTTCCTTTTGGGGCGTTCACTTTTATCTTGCCTGCGCTTATTGTTCATTTTTGCCAAATTAAAAACCAAAGAAAGGCTATCGTGTTTTCGTTGTTTGTTCTCATAATGTTCGTTGCTTCGTTTTTGATGATGAACATTTTAAAATTCTTTTGGCATCGTCCTCGTTGGAGATACATCGTTACTCTCGAAGGCGATTACGATCAATATTTCGTGCCCGTTTATATTCTTGGCTGCAATGGTTCTCTTTCAACGAACTATGCCTCTTTCCCTTCTGGACATACAATCAATGCAATCGGTGTGATTTCCCTATCTCTTTTAGGCGCTTTTTTACCTAAGTATGATAAGGCTGGATTGTTATTAAGAATCTTAGCCTATATTTGGGCGGTGTTATGCGCTTTTTCAAGAATCATTAGGGGCGCCCATTTTGCGACTGACGTTACTGCGGGCTTTCTTCTTGGCTTCTTTTTATTTGACTTAATGAGCTCGTTCTTTTATCCGTTTTTAGAAAATAAAATCTTAAATTACAAACAAAAAAGCTCTGCAGAAGCTTAAAAAATAGCAGTCTTTACAATTTGCCATCTAAAATCTTTACAATTTGCCATTTTGTTGTTGACTTTGATTTTTTTGTTGTTGATAATATTCCAGCGCGCTTCCAAAGCGTAGCCTTTAATTGAATCAAGAAAGAAGGAAAAATATTTATGCAACGTCAAACAACTGTTGCCAAACCTCTTGAGATTAAAAGACAATGGTACATCGTCGATGCCACAGATGTGGTCCTCGGCAGATTAAGTACCAAGGTCGCTTCCGTCTTAATGGGATCTGGCAAGCCGATCTTTGCAAAGAATGAAGATTGCGGCGATTATGTCATCGTCATCAATGCCTCCAAAGTGAAACTCACTGGCAAAGAAGGCGGAGAGCACAAGAAGAATTATTACAATGTCTCTGGCTATAATGGTGGTTTAAGAACCCGTACAGCCGGTGTCATGAAACGCGAATTCCCTGTCGAAATGGTTGAAAGAGCGATTTCAGGAATGCTTCCGCACAATCGTTTAGGCAGAGCCATGATGAAGAAATGCTTCGTCTATGAAGGCGCCGAACACAAACAACAAGCTCAACAACCAGTTGCGCTTGAAATCAAATAAGGAGTAGACAAGTATGGCAGAAGAAAAGAAATACTATGGCACAGGTCGTAGAAAGAGCTCTGTCGCTCGTGTCTGGGCCAAAGCTGGCAAAGGCAGCATTTTAGTCAATGGCATTGCTGTTGAGGAA
>CAVGNL010000086.1:0-5862 GCA_963630455.1 Prevotella sp. CAG:755 | reverse complement strand
ATAGCGAGATTGTAAACGTCGCTTTAGATGCCTCTAAAGAAATTCTTGGCCGTGAAATTAACGAAAAAGATAATAAAAAATTTCTTGATGAATTTACGTCTAACATTGAAAAGAAAGGCTAGAGATTTATGAATGATGAAGTTTTCGTGAATTATGCATCCGCTCTTTTTCTCCTCGCCAAAGAAGAAGGCAAGGTAAAGACGTATCTCAAAGAGATGAAAGAGGTCGAAGAAGTTCTTACCATTGATAATGAAATCATTGAATGTTTTTCTTCGCACAAAATAAATCACGAAGACATTTATCGTGTTTTGGATGATAGCTTTCAAAAATTAGAAAGCCCTTCGCTTTTGCCGTTTTTGAAGTTGCTCGTCTCCAAACACCTCATCTCCTCAATTCCTGAAATATCAAAGGCTTTTTATTCCTTATGTAATGAATACCTAGGAGTAAAAGAAGGCCTCGTCTATTCCACTAAACCTCTCACAAAAGAGGAAATTTCAGCCTTAGAAAAAGCTCTGGAAACAAATTTAAATTCCAAAGTTTATTTGCTAAACAAAATCGATCACAACTTGATTGGCGGAGTAAAAATCGTTCTAGATGGAAAAATCTACGATGGATCAGTTTCTAACAAAATCGATATTCTCCGTAAAAAATTACTCAAAGGAGGCGCCATATGAAATTAGACACCAACCAAATATCAGCTTTAATAAAAGAACAAATAAAAGCATTCGCTGGTCAAATAGAAAGCAGCGATGTTGGAACGGTCATCTCTGTCGGAGATGGAATCGCTTCAGTTTACGGCTTAAAAGATGCTATGCTTGGCGAGCTTTTGCTTTTCCCAAACGATGTTTATGGAATGGTAATGAATCTTAATGCCGATGATGTTGGCGCGGTTCTTTTAGGAAGCGATAAAACCCTTAAGGAAGGAGATGTTGTCAAGAGAACAAAAAAAGTTGTGGAAGTTCCAGTTGGCGATGCTCTTTTAGGCCGTGTTGTCTCTCCTTTGGGCCTCCCTTTAGATGAAGCTGGTCCTATTAAATGCGACAAGTCACGTCCTATTGAGAGGATCGCTCCTGGTGTAATGACAAGAAAATCTGTCGATACACCTTTGGCGACTGGCATTAAGGCCATCGATTCGATGATTCCTATCGGAAGAGGCCAACGTGAGCTAATTATCGGAGACCGTCAAACAGGAAAAACTTCGATCGCGATCGATACGATAGTTAATCAAAAAGGCAAAAACGTCAATTGCGTTTATGTTGCAATCGGTCAAAAGAACTCCACGGTTGCAAGCATTGTAAATCGCTTAAAAGAAAAAGGGTGTTTCGACTATGTAACCGTCGTTAACGCCTCTGCCTCGCAATCGGCTCCTCAACAATATATAGCGCCATTCTCTGGCATGGCCATAGCAGAAGAGTGGATGGAAGAGGGAAAAGATGTGCTTATCGTTTTCGATGATCTTTCAAAACACGCTGTCGCTTACCGAACGCTTTCGCTTCTTTTGCGTAGATCGCCAGGTCGTGAAGCCTATCCAGGTGATATTTTCTATTTGCATTCAAGACTTCTTGAAAGAGCGTGCAAACTTTCCCCTGAATACGGTGGTGGATCAATCACAGCTTTACCAATTATCGAAACGCAAGCTGGTGATATTTCAGCCTATATTCCTACTAACGTCATTTCAATAACCGATGGTCAGATTTTCTTGATCAGCGATTATTTTAATGCCGGGCAAAGACCCGCTGTCGATTCTGGGTTATCCGTTTCGCGTGTTGGCTCTTCCGCACAAATAAAAGCGATGAAACAAGTTTCAAAGTCGTTGAAAATCGAGTTGGCCAATTATAGGGAAAACCTCTCTTTTGCTCAATTTGGATCTGATTTGGATGCCGAAACAAAACGCATCCTAACCCATGGTTCAGTGGTGATGGAGGCCTTAAAACAACGTAACTGGTCACCGATGGATATGTTTGATGAAATTATTCAATTATTTGCCGTAAATCGCGGCTATTTGGATGATTTAGCAATCGAGGATGTCAATCCTTTCCTGCAAGAGCTTTTGCACTATGTAAGAAGCTCTGAGCCGGAAATAATCGCCTCTTTAGAGAAAGAAAAAGCCTTCAGCAAGGAAAATGAAGAAGCCTTGAAGAAAGCCATCGAAACATTTAAGAAAAATAGAAAGAATTAATTTTTATGGCATCATTGGCAAAAACAAAAAGAAGAATTAATTCCATCAAGGGAACCGAAAAAATAACTAAGGCCATGGGACTTGTGGCCACGGTTAAAGCGAAACGTTATTCTTCCCTTCATGATAAAGGATACGCTTATTCACAAGAATTCCTTTCTTTGATAAGCCAGGTTTTTGCTTATGATAAGGGCGAAGCTTCCCATTATGCGAAAACAAACGAAGGAGATTTGCCGATTCTTTATTTGGTGATTTCCTCTAATATGGGATTATGTGGCGCCTACAACAATAATATTTTCAAATTCGTGGAAAACCATTTAACAGAGAAAGATTTCGTTGCGCCTATCGGAAGCAAGGCGATTCATCGTTTTTCCTCCGATTCTAGATACGCCGGGAGAATTATCTTGGATTTTTCCGAATTGAATCTTGAAACTGACATGGATCAGCTGCATTCTTTGGCAATGCTTCTTAAAAATGACTTTAATAACAAAAAATACAAAGCGATTCGCATAGTTTACACTAGATACATCAATACGATAACTTTCGAACCAACTGTTTTTCAACTCTTGCCTGTGCAAGTTCCGAAAGTTAAGTGGACTGACGATGAATTTGCGCCTCCTTTGTTTGATGAAGCCCCCAGGAAAATGCTTCATGAATTGCTTCCTTCATACTTAAGCGGATCAATCCATGAAATCATCATTGATTCGTATTTGTCAGAACAGGCCTCGAGAAGAACGGCGATGGATAACGCCAATGATAATGCCGATGAACTACTTGATAAATTAACGATTGAATATAACAAAGCGCGTCAAAACGCCATCACGCAGCAAATAACCGAAGTTGCTTCGGGCGCAAACGCTTCTAATTAGGAAGGAGAAAGAATATGAGCGAAAAGAAACATGATGAATTATTCGACGGAAAAGTCGTCGAAGCCGTAGGACCAGTAATAGACGTAAGATTTGATGACAAGCATTTGCCGAATCTTCTCACCGCTTTAAAAGTTGTTCTTTCAGAAAAGGAAACATTGACGATCGAGGTCATGCAGCATATCGGTGATGATAAAGTTCGTTGCGTAGCCATGGGTGCGACAGATGGGGTTGCAAGAGGCATGAAAGTAATTGATACGAAAGCTCCTATTTCTGTACCTGTCGGAGAAAAAACACTAGGCAGAATGTTCAATGTTTTAGGTGAGCCGATTGATGGTTTAGGTGGGGATTTTTCGGGTGTTGAACATAAGCCTATCCATCGAGACGCTCCTTCTTTTGCCGAGCAAAACGTCTCCACGGAAATGCTTGAAACGGGCATTAAAGTCATCGATTTGCTTTGTCCATATGTTCGTGGTGGAAAAATAGGTCTTTTTGGAGGAGCTGGCGTTGGCAAAACAGTATTGATCCAGGAATTGATTTTTAACATCGCATCTGAGCATAATGGCATTTCTGTTTTTGCTGGTGTCGGAGAACGTTCACGCGAAGGAAACGATCTTTATTTTGAAATGAAAGAAAGCGGAGTTTTAAAAAACACGGCTCTTTGCTTTGGACAAATGAACGAACCACCGGGAGCTCGTATGCGTGTTGCCTTGACTGGTTTGACCATGGCTGAATATTTCCGTGATGAAAAGCATCAAGACGTTCTATTGTTTATCGATAATATTTTCCGTTTCACTCAGGCTGGAAGTGAGGTTTCTGCCCTTTTGGGCCGTATGCCATCGGCCGTCGGATATCAGCCAACCCTCGCCAATGAAATGGGACAGCTCCAAGAGAGAATAACCTCGACAAAATCGGGTTCGATTACATCTGTGCAAGCGGTTTACGTTCCTGCTGATGATCTTACCGATCCTGCGCCTGCCACGACTTTCTCACATCTTGACGCGAAGACAATTCTTGATAGAAACACGGCTGCTTTAGGTATTTTCCCGGCAGTAGACCCTCTTGAATCCGCATCAAACATCCTTGACCCGGATGTGTTAGGGGAAGAACATTATGAGGTTGCAAGATCTGTTCAGAAAATTCTTCAAAGATACAAAGAATTGCAAGATATTATCGCGATTTTGGGCATTGATGAACTTTCAGATGAGGATAAATCGACGGTCGCTAGAGCAAGAAGAATCCGTAATTTCCTTTCGCAACCTCTGCATGTTGCCGAGGCTTTCAATGGATTCCCTGGTGTGTATGTTCCGGTCAAAGAAACGATACGCTCTTTCAAGGAGATTCTTTCTGGCAAATACGATTCTTATCCTGAAAGCGCCTTCTTGTATTGCGGAAGCATTGAAGATGTCGTTAAAAAAGCCAAGGAAATGGAGTCTAAAAAATAATGGCAACTTTGACTCTTGATCTTCTTACGCCTTCGGGGATAGTTTTTGAAGGAGAAGTGGCTTATGCTTCAATACCTGCTCAAAAAGGAATCTTAGGCCTTATGCCAGGGTATACTCCTCTTATAGCCACCTTAGCGGACAAAGGCGTTTTAAAAATCGTCCTTCCGAATAAAGAAGAACGCTTTTTTGCCGTCTCTTTTGGAGCGGTAGAAGTCAAAAAAGAGAAAACGATCATTTTAAGCGAAAAAGCGATTTCGGCGAAAAATGAGGATGAAGCCAAAGCGCTTCTGAAGAAGCCTCCTTTTTCTAATGACTTAACATATGATAGCGATATTAAAAAAGCAGAAGTAAAATTAAAAAGATCTTTTGAGGAATGATTTATGAATTTTATCTTTGTTTCGCCAAATTATCCAATCCGATATTTTAAATGGGTCGAATCGCTGAAAAAGCGTGGAATAAACGTTCTTGGAATTGGGGATACACCATATGGAGAGACATCTCCGCGTTTAAGGGCATCTCTTACGGAATATTACTATCTCCCAAATTTAGGAAATTTCGATGAAATTCTTAAAGCGTGTCGATATTTTGAGCGCAAATACGGCAAAATAGATTATCTTGAATCAAATAACGAATGGTGGCTATATCAAGATGCGAGATTAAGAAAAGAACTTGATATTAGAACAGGTTTTTTCCCTGAGGAAATGGAGAAAATCAAAGCTAAATCAGCGATGAAGGAATATTTTCAAAAAGCCGGCGTCAAAACGATGCGCTATATCTTGGTCAATAGACCAGAGGATTATCAAATAGCTTTGGATTTTGCTAAAAAAGTTGGATGGCCGCTTTTTGCTAAACCAAACATTGGAGTAGGGGCCGCCTCAAGCCACTCCATCAAAAACGAAGAAGAACTCAAAAATTTCCTAAAAGAAACATTGCCTGAAACGTTTATCGTTGAAGAATACATAAACGGCAGCATAATTTCTTTCGATGGGATTTGTGATTCTAATTCCGATGTTGTTTTTGCGACTTGCGATCATTTTCCGACGCCTGTTGCAGACGTTGTCAATGAGGCAATGGATGAATATTACTACACATCGCCCTTTTCTTTGCCGTTTATAGATGTTGATAGAGATGCTTTTTATAAGGCAGGAGTAGCGACAGTCAAATCATTTGGAATCAAAAAAAGGTTCTTTCACATTGAATTCTTCGTTCTTAAAGAAGATAAAGAGGGATTTGCGGAAAAAGGCGAATTTGTCGCCCTTGAATGCAATATGCGCCCTGCTGGCGGTTACACACCAGATTTAATAAATTTCGCAAATTCTGTCTCTTGCTATGAAATTTATGCCGATGTCATTGCTTATGATAAAAATCTCCAGGA
>CAVGNL010000085.1:0-3890 GCA_963630455.1 Prevotella sp. CAG:755 | reverse complement strand
ATCGGCCTTATAGGCCAGATCGAAAAACCGCGCCTTGAAGACGCGGATTTTTATTCTTTTCAGACATCACGCAAATAATCATCAAGGATTTTTCTAATCATGTTCTTCAAGCAAGAAGAATAATTCAAGTGAAGTTGGTATAATAAAGGCATGGGATATTATTTCGTTAAAATCGACTCGCTTTTAGCTAGAGAAGCAGACCTTCTTGTCATATCAAGCGGAAAAAAGATTGGATATAGATATCATATCGCTGATTATGATTCCAAAAGAAAGAATAAATATCTTATCAATTTTCCTGAAGAATTCGATAGGGGCTTTTTCGCTAGCTTTTTAAAGCAGATTTTTGATCTTTCCACTCGTTTGAATTTCGAATCCGTCGAAATCAATATCGAAGGCAATGAAAAAATGTCTTTGAACGACCAATTAAAAATACTCATTTCTTATCTAGACTCATTTTTAGAAGAAAGCGAATTGTCGGTTGGCGTTCTTTTGGATGAAACAGTCGACACCGAAAAAGAACTATCAATAATTGCCGGCGAAAAGATTTACGCTTCATCACTCAAAAAAGAAGAAAAGAAACCTCAATATAGGGTCGAATACTGTCTTGCTTCGGAAATGATGGCTAGGAAACCTAGAAAAGCCGCTAAGGATTTAGAAAGCGTTCCTTTTCGTCTAAGCGAATCCTTCCATGAGATGTTGCTTCGATGTCTGAACGATTCGAATAAATCGAATTCTGATGTTTATAACAAAGGCGGTTTGACCAGGCAAGTTTTCTCAAAGATAATCTCTAATCCCGATTACATCCCGAAGAAAACGACCATTATTTGCTTGGGAATAGGATTAGAACTCAATGAGGATGATTTGCTTTCCTTGCTTAAGACCGCTGGATATACGCTTTCTTCCTCTCTCGTGTTCGTTTCGTTAATCCAAAAATTCTTCGAAGAGAGGAACTATGATTTGGATGAGATAAATATCAAGCTTAACGAAAACAATTTGCCTCTTCTTGGGTGGAAGCCTCGTTAAATGTCGCTTCGAAAGAGACAACTTTTTCCTTTCATTCGAAGATAATCTTCATATCCAAGGGAGGAAAATGAAAATGGAAAATGAAATCACGCGTCTTGTGATAATACTAGACAAATCTGGATCGATGAGCGGCTTGGAAAGCGATGTAGTTGGCGGGTATAATTCACTACTCGATGAGCAAAAGAAACTTGAGGGGGAAGTAAAAGTCACAACGATTCTTTTCGATTCAGCTCAGAAACATTTATATGATGATCTGAGAATAGGGGAAACCTCAAAGATGTCCATCGAGGATTATCGTCCGTCGGGCACGACTTCGTTATTAGATACAATAGGCTTAGCGATGGAAGAGATCGTAAAAATCCCCCAAGAAGAAAGAGGACATGTTATTTTTTCGATAATGACAGACGGAAAAGAAAACTCCAGTAAAGAATATACATACAGGCTTATAAAAAGACTTGTCGAGGAAAAAGAAAAAGAGGGGTGGGTTTTCTTGTTTCAAGCCGCGAACATCGACGCTTTCAAAGAAGGGGAGAATTTAGGAATCAAAAGAGAAGATGTTATGCAATTTAAACAAAAAGAAGTGAATTACTGTCTTGAAAATGTTGGAAAGAGCATCCTCCAAAGGAGAAAAGAAAGAAAAAAAGACTAATCAAGAACTCCATGCGTATCTTTCAAACGTTTTTCAAAAATACGTGGGGCAAGAAGCAAATAAAATATCGTCGACACCAAAGATGAGATCGTATCAGCTAAAGGCTCGGCGTAAAAAGTCCAAAAAGCATTTCCGGAGAGAAGTGGCAAAAGAATGGTCAGAGGCAACAAAAGAACGATTTTTCTATTTAGTGAAAGCCAAATTGAATAATTCGCCTGACCCATGCCTGTGATTCCGTCAACGAAGACATACTGAAGGGCTAGAGGGATTATTCCATACATGTATATGGAAATCGTTTGGCCAGAAATCGTTATCGCTCTTTCGTTTGAAGCGGAAGAGGAAAGAGAAATAAAAAGTCTAGCGAAAGGCTCTCCTAAAGCGAAAGAAAGGCCGAAGCAAAGGCTACAGAAAAGAAGGGCGAAAACAACCAATTGTTTTTCGGCCTTTTTTATCAAATCGATTCTTCTTGCGCCATAGCAATATGCTAAAAGGGGTTGGGTACCGGTTGATATGCCAAGCAATGGTCCTGTAATCAAAGAAAAGAAAGCTTGGGTAATGGTTGCCACCTCGATATAAAAATCGGCATCAGAACCACCAAAGTTTTTCAAACAGGTATTTAGACAAATGAAGACTATCGAATCTGTCGCCGTGATAATGAAGGGCGAAAAGCCAAGTTTGAAGATTTTTCTGACTATTCGGAAATCCAATTTTTTGAATGATAAACGAATATCCGTGACTTTAAGGAGCAAGAAAAGCACGAGCAAAAAAGAGATTGCCTGAGAAATAAGCGTCGCTAAAGCCGCCCCAGAGACTCCCATATTAAAAACGTAAATGAAAAGCGGATCCAAAATGAGGTTCGCCACGCAGCCGCTAAAGGTGACAAACATCGCTAAAACAGATTTCCCCTGAGCGATGACGAATTGATTTAAACCAAGAGTCAAAATCGAAAAGAAAGTCCCGCCTAAATAAATCAACAAATAACTATAAGCATATGGAAAAGACTTATCTGAAGCTCCAAAAAGATAAAGCAGAGGCTTTCCTAGAGGATAAAAAACACAAAGGATAATCGAGCTTAGAATCAATAAAAGGATGAAAGAATTGGCAAGGATCTTTTTTGCGTTTTCCTCATTTTTCTCACCTAATGACATGGAGAATATAGGTGCTCCGCCAAAACCGATTAGATAAGCAAAAGAGGATATGAAAGTCGTTATTGGGGCGACAACACCGACACCGACAAGAGCGATTTCGCCGATATTGGGCATATTGCCGATAAAAATCCTGTCGATGATGTTATAAAGGACGCTTACTAGTTGCGCCAACATGGAAGGCAAAGCCAATTTCATGATGTTTTTCAAGGTGTTTTCTTCGCCCAAATTGATTTTGCTTATAAATTTATGTTTCATTTCACTATGAATTTTCTCGTAAACATCGAAATTTTAGCATAACAAGATTAATAATCTAGAATTGAATATGCAAAAACCGTTTTCATGATTTATTTATAAAAAAACACTTGAATATGAAAAATATAAAAATATATAATTATGTGCGAGGAAGTATTTGATGAATGTTACATGGCTCAGTTTGAAAAATAATGAAGGCTCTGCTTCGATAAACGCCAATTGCATCACGCTCAACACCATCGCAATGGCGCCTTTTAAAGATGCTTATAGGGTAAAGGTTGGTTTAGATGAAAGGATGAATCTAGTCCTCATTCCTCTTACTAAGGATGCTTTTTTAAGGATGTGCTTAGATGAAAACGATTGTTTTGGCATCCAACTTACTAAGTCCTATGCTAGAATTAATTCGAAGGAGCTCGTTTCTCTTATTGAAATGAAAATAGGCATTTCTTTTTCCAAGGAATCTATAAAATTCAAGACGAAATTCTTCGAAAAAGATAATTGTTTGGTGATTTATGCAGGAAAGGGGGATAAAAAATAATGGAACAATGGATGTGGACTATTTGGCTTTCTGTTTTTGTCCTGGCTCTTGTCATTGAATCATTAGGCACTGACTTAGTAAGCGTTTGGTTTGCTTTTGGAGCAATTGTATCCTTGATCATCAGTTTCACGAGCGCTCCATGGTGGGTGGAAATAATCGTTTTCGTTGTTGTTTCCGGAGCGAGTTTACTCTCTTTAAGGCCCTTAGCCCATAAATGGATGCGAAGAAATTTAACGAAAACCAATGTGGATGAAATCGTGAATTCCAAAGGGGTAATGAC
>CAVGNL010000084.1:0-4327 GCA_963630455.1 Prevotella sp. CAG:755 | reverse complement strand
GTTTTCATTGTCAAAAAAGATGGTCTCCGCCCTAAATACGTTGGGGTATAAAGAACCGTCAAACGTTCAAAATATCGTTATACCAAAAGCGTTGCGCGGAATATCTCTTTTAGCGCAAAGCGAAACCGGATCCGGAAAGACCCATTCATATTTGATCCCTATTATCGAAAAAACAGATTTAAACCTTAATAGGGTGCAAGCGATCATCATTGCTCCAACAAGAGAATTAGCGCGTCAAATCTACGATTTTGCCAGACAATTTCAGCGTTTTTTCCAAAATCTAAGAATTCGTTTATATTCCTCTGAAAATGAAGTTTCACAAAATGAAGACGGATCGAATATCCCCCCTCAAATAATCATTGGAACGCCTGGAAGAGTAAAAGATTTGCTTGTCGATAAGCATATTACAACTCTTCAAAACGTTAGAACAGTCGTCCTTGATGAAGCCGATATGCTTTTGGATTTGGGCTTTTTTGCAGATATAGAGAGCATATTTGCAATCCTAAAGGATCCGCAAATCATGGTATTTTCAGCAACGTTGAAACAAAACCTCCGCGATGAATTGTCGAAATTCGTTCGTTCTGATTTCGAATATGAGAGCGAAAAAACAGAAACATCCTCAACAGTTAAGCATCATTTAATCGACGTCAAACATCAAGGAACAACAAACGCCGTCATTTCATTCGTAAGCCTTATCTATGTATTGTCTTCGCATCTACAGTAAAAGTTGTGAATGAAATTTCAAAACAGCTAAAGAATGCCGGTTTTGATGCGATTTATTTCAGTGGTTCTTTAGACGATCGTTCAAGAAAGAAAGCAATTCGTGAAATCCGTTCAAACAAATACTCGGTTATTGTTGCAAGCGATATTCTTTCAAGAGGAATCGATATACCTGACGTCACCGATGTCGTGTCTGTTAATTTACCATCAGATATTGATTTTTACCATCATAGAGCTGGAAGAAGCGGCAGATTCGGAAAAAATGGCGATTCGTGGGTTTTTTATAATTCAGACACCATCACCGAAGCGAAAAGAATCATGGATGAGGGAGTCGTTTTCGATTTCTATACATTAAGAAACGGCGAGCTTAAAAAAGATCCAGTCGGTTTACTGCCAAAAACGAAGTTAAGCAAGAAAAAAGAATTGCCCGAAGAAGAAAAAAAGGAAATTTTAATCGCCAAAGCTCTTTCTCGCCCTAAACATATAGAGCCGATGTATAAGAAGAAAAAGCAATTCGCTATCGAAAAAGTCAAAAGAAAATATCGTAAAAAAGCAATCCAAAAATCAATCAGAAAAGAACTAGAGAAGCAATATAAGGAAAAAGCGAAAGCTGCCAATAATAAATACAAAGACAATGACTAGCAATAATCAAAGTTTTTGTATTTCTTCGATTATCGCTTCATAAACGAAAGCGTCATCGACAGTCTTGAATTGTCTTCCTTTTTTGAAAAGGACCCATTTTCCATTGCCTCCAGCAGCGCCTAAATCAGCGTGTTTCGCCTCACCAGGCCCATTGACGATGCAGCCCATAATCGCAACGGTTTTGCATATTTTGTTTTTTTCTAAAAAATCGCGAACTTTCTTTGCTAACGGCAAAAGGTTAACTTGCGTTCTTCCGCATGTTGGGCAGGAGATGAAAGTTGGCCAGTCATCTTTCAGTTTCAAATCATGCAAAAGCCTATTGGCCGCTTTTATTTCTTCAATCGGATCCTCCGTTAAGGATATTCTTATCGTATTTCCTATGTTTTCAAGCAAAAGAGGAGTCAGAGTAGCCGAAGACCTAATCAAAGATGTTTCCATCGGTCCAGCTTCTGTTACGCCTAAATGCAAAGGATAAGGCATTTTTTCTGCCGCTAAACGATAGGCATTTATCGTTTCAATCGGATCGCTTCCTTTCAAAGAGACGACAATATCATGAAAATCTAGTTTTTCAAGAATCTCCACGTGTTTCAAGGCGGATTGGAAAAGGTACTCGCCCTTAACCATCGACTCACCATTATATATCGTTTTATCAATCGAACCGCCATTAACACCTATACGGATTGGCACATGATATTCCTTGCATTTTTCGACAACTTTTTTAACGTTTTCTACATTTCCAATGTTTCCGGGATTTAGCCTTATAGCATCAACGCCAGCTTCAACAGAGGCTAAAGCCAAGTGGTAATCAAAATGAATGTCAGCAACCAAGGGGATGCCAACATTCTTTTTTATCTCCTTGAACGATGCGGCATCATCGAAATCCAAACATGAGCAACGCATTATTTCGCATCCATAATCAGCGCATTCGTTAATTTGTTTGCATACAGCTGAAACGTTGGATGTTTTTATTGATGCCATCGATTGGACAAAAATGTGGTCATCGCCACCCATTTCAAGGTTTCCAATTTTAATAGGTCTAGTCTTTTCTCTCGTGTACATGGCAAAATTTTAAACTTTTTGTCGCTTTTCTTGTAGAACTTTTTTCCAGTCTATGGTACGATAAGCAACGCTTAAAGAAAGAAGAGTGAGTAAATATGGCAAAAAGTAAACGTGATCAAGTAATTCTTGCTTGCAGTGAATGTGGTGAACATAACTACATTACAACCAGAAACAAGAAAACGCATCCAAATAAAATGGAAATTAAAAAATTCTGCGGCCGTTGCAAGAAAGAAACCCTTCACATCGAAACAAAGAAATAAAAATAAGGCTCCGGCCTTATTTTTTTGTTATGAAAATAGAAAAACTGCATTTTAAACCGGAAGAAACGTGTAACACCTACGTAATTTCGGACGAAAACAACAATTGCCTTGTCATCGACCCGGGTTCAAACGCGGATTATTGTTTGGATTCGTATTTAGATAGGCACGAACTCAAATTATTAGCCATTTTAATCACTCACGGTCATTTTGACCATATAAGCGGTCTAGAAACGTTAAAACACAAATCGCCAACATACGTTTCTTTAGATGATGAACCATTTTTGTCTGACGAAAATTTGAATTTATCTATCTACACAAAAGAGGATCCTCTTAGAATAAGCGGAGTCGAAACCAAAACCATCAAAGATGGCGATGTTTTGGATATTAATGACTTTCATCTTAACGTCATTGCAACCCCGTTTCACACAAGAGGCAGCGTTTGTTTCTATTTCGAAAAAGAAAACGCTCTTTTCAGTGGAGATACTCTTTTTCATTTGGGAGTTGGCAGAACAGATTTGCCGACAGGAAGCAACAAAACGCTATTTTCTTCTCTTAAGAAACTAACTTTCCTCCCGAAAAACACGAAAGTTTACCCTGGCCACGGAGAAAACACGACTTTAGAAAACGAATTTCACTATAACGATTACTTTATTAGCCTTTTTAAGTAGATACTCAATAGAATTTGTTCTAAAATTACGAATGGTTCAAATAAGGAGATTATAAAATGAACGTTACAGAATTACGCCCAGGCAATTACTTCGAAGACGAAAATACTTTATATCAAGTCATCGACATTTTGCTTAACAAAACAGCCATGAGAAAAATGGTCGCTAAAGTAAAAGTTAAGAATGTCCGCAGTGGCGCTATCACAGAAATCGCCCGTAACAGCGGATATGATGTTGAATTAGTCAGCATAACAAAAAGGAACATGCAATACCTATATGATGGTGGAACAACCCTAGTTTTCATGGATCCAGAGACTTATGAACAAGTCGAGCTTCCAAAAGAAACATTGCAACGCGAAGCCCAATTCCTTGCTCCAAACGGAGAAGTTATAATGGTCTCTTACGAAGATGAGATTTTGGGCGTCGAGTTACCAGCAAAAGTTGCGCTCGAAGTTGTCGAAACAGAGCCAGGCGTTCGCGGTGACACGATTAGCAACGGTGGAAGCAAGGACGCAAAACTCGAAACAGGTTTGACAATCAGAGTCCCGTTATTTATCAACGAAGGCGAAAAAGTCATGGTTGATACAACAACAGGAAAATACGATAAGAGGGCCTAAGAATGCAAATTGAAATTTGGCAATTCGTCCTCTATCTTGCCTTAGCTTTGATTGTGGGAGCCGTTGCTGGTTTCTTTGGTGCGAGAGCGTTAATAAAACGTGAAATGAAAAAGAACCCACCGATTAACGAAAAAATGATCAGGGCCATGTTCGCACAGATGGGGAGAAAACCATCAGAAGCTCAAATCCGTTCAGTAATGAACTCAATGAATAAAAATCAATAACAAAAAGCTGAGCCAAAAGCATTCCGTATCAAAAAAAGGAATGCTTTTTTATTTGTCACATGGCGCGATATCAAAAAGCATAAGTGGAGGTAGAAAAAGACATAAAATAGCGAAATAAAAAAACGGCTTCAAATTAAGAT
>CAVGNL010000083.1:0-4638 GCA_963630455.1 Prevotella sp. CAG:755 | reverse complement strand
GTATAGAAGCAAATCGACATCACGAATAATTTCATCGAGCGAATTTCCTTCTTTCAAATCATATCCTTTATATCCAGCAGACAAGGTGATATCGACATCTAAAGAGGTTGAGTTATTTATATTCGTCTGCAAACTTAGAAGATGTTTCTCAAAAGAAAAGACGTCTCCTTTTTTAATAATCAGGAACTCATCCCCGCCATAACGATAAACCGCTTCGGCACCAAATGTTTTAATAAGCGCTTTGCCAGTATCGGCGATAATGGCATCTCCAGCCTGATGGCCATGGACGTCATTGAACAATTTAAAATCATCGATATCCAACATCATGGCTGTTATCTTCTTTCCACTAAGATGTTTAAAATCTTCCTTGATGGCAAAACGTACCTTTGCCCCCGAGAGAGTATCGATAATGCAACGAGACGCAGCTTTCATTCTGTTTTGATAAAGGATGATAGCCACAATCTGCTCAAGGATGAAAATACAAATAAAATTTGCGATTGTGGCAATATCTAATTGCATTTTAATTTCGTCTTTCGGCAATTCCACCATCGGAACAAAATAGACAAACAAGAAGAACGAAGCGTAAAAAACGCTCAAAAACAATATCGATTTAATCGGACGAACTCTATAAAGAAGGAAGGAGCACAGAACAAACGAAATAAAAGCAAGAGGTTGTCCACCGCTTTGACAATCCATGACTGAAATTAAAATTCCGTAAATATTTGTCCCGATTAAGTATAGATCAATCACGAAGCCGGTTTTTTCCGAGAGGTTCTTAACTCGAAGAAGTTTGTCTTTAAGATAAAGAATGCAATAAGCAAAGAATGACGCGTTCAAAATGCAGTAAAAAGCGTATAAACAAATATGTGAGACAAACCAACTCCTCGTGAAATACAATTGGTTTTGATCGGCTGTTTTGCAATTAAAGACGTAAAAGGTAAAAGCAAGAGCAAAAATGATGCTGAAAACCGTCAAAAAGCAAGAGGCTGTAGCTCCTATTTTTATGTTACTGCGGTCATTGTATTGATTTTCGGAAGAAGAATAATGATAACGATTATTCAAACCAAGAAGATCTTTGGTGCCCTTTTTGACACTTTCCTTCTTTTCTTTGGTTTTCAACAAGTCTTCTCCTTTGCTTTTGTCATCAAGATAGATTTGAGAAGCAAGAATGCCTGAGAGCTTTCCCATCAGTTTTTTCGTGAAGTCAAAATTATTGAGTTCGTAATTGCCAGCGATAAAGAATCCGATGATTTTCGTTTTTATTATCAAAGGGTAGACCAAAAAACGCTTGATTCCATGTTTTCTCGACCATTCATATAAATGATGGTCTCTCTCTTTTATCTCTTCAATCGACCTGACGCAAAAAGTATCATTTTCTTTGAAATACTTCATGATTGTTGGCATTGCGCTAGCAAAATCAAAGTCATCAAACTCATTGGTAAATGAGGCGAAATCCGGCTTATGCCACTCATGTACATCACTTATTTTGCCTTCATCAAGTTCGATGATTAAGTGGTTTCCTGCATTAGTCGAACGACCTAGTTCTGCAAGGATTTTTTGCATTTTTTCCTTATGGTTTTTTTCTAATTTTAGAAAACTAGCAATGCGATAGGCCTCATCTGAGCAATTGATTGTTTGCTTTTCTAGAAGGTTCTGCCCGTTGTTTTCATTAAGGATTGTGATGCATGCGCAATCGTCTGCCATACAAGGAGAAACGATGTAATTAATCCATCTTCTTCCGCTTTCAGAAAAATATTCACCATTGATTGGTTTTCTTAAGGAAACAACTTCTTTAACAGCTTGTTTCCAATTGTCTTCTTTTACAAAAAGACTCGCTAGATAATCGTGCTCTTTCGCTAGTTCAGTAGGAACGGATACCAGCTCGCAAAAAGATCTATTAACGCTTAAGCACATTAGTTTTTCGTCTTTTTTTCCTGCTGATTCAAGTTTCACCACAAGAACAGGAAACGGGAAATCATCAAATTCAATGGCGCTCGTTTCTTTTTTCTCGACGTTTTTCTCGTTGAAAACGTTGCCTTTGCTGGCATAGGAAATGACACAAAGAACAGATTTAGCCTTTGTTAAAGGGTTAGTGGCGATTATTCGAAAGAAGAAATTCGTTGAAACGTGCTCAGTTCTAAGCGTAGCCTGTTCCCAGTTTCCTGTTTTGCAAGCTCTTTGGAAGGTTTCGATAAAGAATTTATCAAGATTCTTGATGATTTTGTAACCATTTGTATAATCGTCTTCCGAAGAAATGAAACCTTCAATGTCACATGCTATTTTAAATGCTTTCGTTAGTCTTAAAACTGAATAAACACCATTGTTTTCCTCGATTATTCCAACACAAGGGCCGGCAAGCACTCTTTCTATTGGCGTTCCTGCATCCCCATTTGATTCAGGCTCATCAAGAGATGAGAGAGCGATTTGAGAATAATAGTTGCTTTCTGATGGATTTTCACGTTTTAATGGGAATTTAACGCTAAGAACGTATTCAATTGGATTCGGCTTAGCGAAGAGAAATCCTTGAACTTTGTCGCATCCAGCCTCGCGAAGAAAATCAAATTCCTCTTGGCTTTCGATTCCCTCACAAATGGTATCCATGCCTATTTTCTCGGCGATTTTAATAGTTCCTCTAATGATGCTCGGGGTCTTGCTGTTGCTATGGAACGATGAAAGGAAACCCATGTCAATTTTCATTCCATCAAAAGCAAGGTCTTGAAGACTGTTAAGAGAGGAATAGCCGCTGCCAAAATCATCCATCCAAACTTTAAAGCCTTCGGCATGGAATCGATTTATTTGTTCGATAAGCAAGGTTTTGTTATAGAAAGCGGCTGATTCAGTGATTTCGATGATTATGTCGGTTGAAGAAAATCCGCTTTCTTTAACCTTTTCGGCAACGATTTTTACTATATCGCAAGATTCAAAATCGTAACGAGAGATATTAATGGAAACTGGCGTTATGATTTGCCCCGCTTCCTTTTTCTTTTGGAAATCATCAAGTACTTTTTCAAGGATGCAAATATCTAGCTTATAAATCAATCGGGCACTCTCGAGAATGGAAATGAAGTCGGCCGGATTCAATATGCCTTTTTCCGGGTCTCTCCAACGAGCAAGGGCTTCTTCGCCAGTAATCTTGTGATTAAGCGTTCTAACGATTGGCTGATAAAAAGGAACTATGTAGCCTTTTGCGATGGCTTTATCGATATTATTGAGAATATAATCGCGTTTTTCGATTTCTTCTGAAAGTTCTTCGCTAAAGTAGTTATAATGTGACAAATAAGAATGCCTTCCGATATCGGCTGCCGTTTTCGCTTTATCGCAAGCTTTGGAAACGTTTGAGATTTCGTCTTTATAAATACCGACACGAACAGGGAGAGAGAGCCCTCCGTTAATATTTTTTGCTTCCGAAAATATCGATTCGATTTTATCTTCAAGATGCTTCTTTTCAGCGAAAACATAAAAATGATCTTCGCCAAATCTTGAAATCGTTTGAATTTCAAAGTGCTTTTTTAGAATTTTGGAAAACGAAACAATTAATTCATCGCCTTTCTCAAAACCATATTTCATGTTATACGCTTTCATTCCCGTAAGATCGAAAGCAACAATGGCAAAATTATTCTTTTCATTGCGCGAAGGAAGAAGTTCTTCTATATGGCAAAGAAAGTTTCTCATCCTCGGAAGCCCGGTTAGCTCATCATCATAATAGTTTTTAATAACCTTCAATGTTTTCTCATAAGACTTCTCATCGAATAAAAAAGTGTCATCATCCATGATCGCTAAATCGTTATACCAAACAAAAAGAAGCCCTTCTCCATCAACTTTTATGTGTTTGCCTAGAGCGTGGATTGAATGATAGACAGTATTTTGTGAGAAATGCAAGCGAAAATACAAATCAAGTTCATCGTCGGAGGTGGCGAACTTTTTCGTTTGTTCGAAAAATTGGCCGCGATCATCTTCATGAATGTTTTTTGGATCAACGCCAAAAAATAGGCTGTTTTCTTTATCAGTCTCGCTCGAAGTCAAAAAATTTGTTTTGAAACCATTTGAAAACAAAATGTTAACAACTTTATCGTCATCGTATTCGTAAATGCCAAAGGCTAACGTGGAACTTTCTAGCGTTTGTCTTAAAAAAGCATCAATATTAACGGAAGGGTTGCTTTTCTTCACATCTTTGTCCATATTTTAATTTTACTTTTTTGAGAGGCACTTGTTAAGATGACTGAAAGCGATGTTTTTAATATTTTTTGTTAACAATAGAAAATGATCGTTTTATTCAAGCAATATAGGATGAGATGAAGCAGCAAGTTCGCTGACGGCAGACAAAATTTGACGTTTCATAAATTGGAAAAATAGGCAATCTCCAAATTGGATTACTCATTTTTTAAAATAAAGAGGAGGTCGAGTTCCGCCGTGGCAGAATTTGGAGTTTCATGAATAATAAAATTGGTAATCACTAGACTGGATTATCATCCATTTTTAAATGTATCGGTGTTAATTTTGATATATGCGTAACTAACAAAAATAAAAAAACAGCACCGATTTATTTCAATGCTGCAATTTTAAATTGGTGGCTGAGGGGGGATTCGAACCCTCGACATACCGGGTATGAGCCGGTTGCTCTAACCAACTGGGCTACTC
>CAVGNL010000082.1:0-5347 GCA_963630455.1 Prevotella sp. CAG:755 | reverse complement strand
GTTTTAGAAGTTCTTGTTATCCAGTTTCTATCTGAAAAAGGGTAACGATGTTTCTTTTTCTTTTTAAAAGATGCGGCAAGAAGGTCGATTGCCGTTTTGCTTGCCACGTCCCCTCTTTCCGTGCCTCCCATGCCATCGCAGACCGCCAAAAAAACTTCATTTTCGGAATTCATCAAAATGATGGCTTGATCTTCGTTTATTTTTCTAACTCTTCCTATATCTGTCTGGTAAGCATATGTTCCATGGTAATTCGCTTCGTTCATTTTGTTTCCCCCTTAATCGCTTTTGCTCTTAATTGGCCACAAGCGGCATCAATTCCGCTCCCCCATTCTTTTCTTACCGTGCAATTAACGCCGTGAGAATTCAAATAAACAGAGAAACGTTTTGTTGTTTCTTTTTCGCTTCTTTCAAACGGTTTCTCTTTAACTGGATTTAAAGGTATGAGATTCACGTAGCAGAAAACGCCCTCCAGAAGTTTCACCAACTCTTTAGCACATTCTATCGAATCATTGAGACCTTTGATCATTATGTACTCAAAAGTGACTCTTCGACCGCTTTTCTCGACATAATCCTTTACTGCCGGAATAAGCTTTTCGAGAGGATAAGCATTATTAACTTTCATTAAGGATGAGCGTATTTCGTTATTTGGCGCATGCAAAGAAATCGCTAAATTGACTTGAATTCCTTCTAAAGCATATCTTTCGATGCCAGGAATAAGGCCGCATGTCGAAACTGTGATATGCCTAGCTCCAATCGATAATCCCTTTGCCTCGTTCATTATGTGGATGAAAGAAGAAACATTTTCATAATTATCAAAAGGCTCGCCCGTTCCCATAACGACTATATGAGTGACGTTTTCGCCTACCTCATAGAGTTTTTGATTCATGGCGATTACTTCCCCGACCATTTCCGCGGCTGAGAGATTTCTTTCTTTCTTCAATAACCCCGAAGCGCAGAAGGCGCAACCCATAGCGCATCCAACTTGTGAAGAAACGCATATGGCATTGCCATAATCATAACGCATCAAAACGGTTTCAACTTTGGCTCCGTCTTCCATCTCTAACAAAAGTTTTATCGTGCCATCAGTAGCGATTTGTTCAGCATAAACTTGAGGAATCCTCAGAGAATAATTCTCTTTTAAGACTTCGCGAAAACCTTTGGATATATCGGTCATTTGATCGAAATCGTAGACTTTCTTGACGTATATCCAAGTGTATAGTTGGGTAGCGCGAAACTTTTTTTCTCCGAGGGAAAGCATTTCTTCCTCAAGCGCTTTAAGTGTATAACCGAATAGATTTTTTTTCATTTTATTTATGTGCGGATAGTGATATTTGTTGTTGGCTGTTTTCACTGCCTAAAATTTCTCCAATTGGAGCGCCTTTCTTAGCAACGTTGCTGTCTTTATGCATCACTGCATAATAAAGCGAGGTATCCTCCGCTTCAAATGGGAAGCATTGTTTTTCGCTAACGAATTGAAATTCTGGATGATTGGCTAAGAAATCAAGAACGGTTTGGCGTCCTTCTTTCTTCGAAATCGTATAAATCGCATAAATCAAAGTGCCGCCTTCGGCAACGAATTTAGAGCATTCAAGCAATGTTTCCTTCTCTTTGGCGAATAACTCATCCATTCCGCCTTTCTTGAAATGGAGCAAATAATCTGGTTGTTCTCTGATTAAGTCAAAATTAGAGGAATCAGGAGCGGCAATAACCAAATCTTGCGGACAAGAGATGGAAACAAGCAAGGAATCGAGGCTTGAAGCGAATAAGTTCACGTTCTTTAACTGCTTATCGCGGATAAGGCGAATGACGTCTGGGTATTTTTCGAGTGAAGGAACGCCCATATTAATCCCGATTGATGAGCCATAATTTTCAATGATTTCTTTCAGAAGAGAGGAATCGAGGTTAGCATTGTAGACGAAAAGTTCTTTTGGCTCTTCGATGCGATAGGCATCAATTAAGGCTTTTGTTGCCGGCTTTTCCCTAAAGATAACGCCATCTTTCGTTAGGGTGCTCTTTCTTAGGGAAGTCTTGCCAGAATAAGCGAGAATATCTTCTACGGTGGTTTCTTTGAATTCCGGATTCTTTTCAAGAATCTCTTTTGTCGGAATAAGGGATGTTCTTACCCTAACATAAGGGGTATAGGGACGATTGTTTTTCTTAAGAATTTTATAAGTCGTTCCGTAGCCGAAATGTTCAAATATCTTCAAAACCCATTCAGGAGTATTAAAACGCAAGGAAAGATATTTATTCGTTTGCTTAGAAATGTTATCAGGAATGAACGGTCCTTCGGTATCAGACTTATCGAAAAGCTCCTTTAAGGAAGTCATTTTTTCTTCAGAAAGTTTCGAAGAAAGAACGTTAAGGATATTTTCTTTGCCTATATGCCTATAAAAGTAAAGATCGGCGAGAGCTAAAGATACGCTTCTTTTTTCTTCTGGGCTAAGATCCTTATGTTCAGAAAGCAAATATTCAAAAAGAATATGATGTCTGAGTTCGCAACCGATCAAACCTGCGACCATTGAACGCAAAGGGCGAACAGCTGGATCAGTTTGAAAGACTTTCCTTAAAGCTTCGTTAAATTGAGTGTCATTAACGATGATGTCCTCTAATATTTTTTCAGATAAATCGAATTCTTGCATATACGCTCCATTTCCGTTAATTATTTTTTAGTTTTTTATCTAATTCATCCATTTCTTTTTGATGTTCTTTGAAGACGTCTCCCAAATATATTTCATCAGGATTGTTATAGTCCAACGCTTCATCATCTTCCTCTTCTTCATGATGCTCATGATCGTGGCCACAAGAACAATCATCGTCTTCAGTATCACTGTTAGCAATGTTATTTTCCGTTAAGAAACGAGGGTAATCCGAATTGACAAAAGAGTATGTCTTTCCTTCGGCGATGTATTCGAAATTGATTTCGACGTTGATTGAAAAGTCTCTGAGCGTTTCCAAAAGATAATCCGCTAATTTAGACTCAAATAATTCATATTTTTTTGGAATTCTTACGACAACAAGAGTGTTCCAAGAAGTTTGCTCAACTCCGTCATGAAACAAAAGCGAGTCGCAAGGCGAATAAAAATTAATTTCATCTTCACTTGTCTCCAAAATATTGGCAATATCTGCCGTGCAGTCTTTGGAATAATGCCCAACGACATATTGATCTAAACCGAGAACTTCAATAGTAACCATTATATTATTTTCCTTCGCGAAAAATTATAGCATATCTTCCTTTAAAGGAAGAACATCTTTGAAGCAAAATCAGTAATCGAGTGGATCTACATTGATTTTTATTTCGATCCCTGAAAGACCGTTGAAACGTTTTACAAATTGTTTCAATGATGATGCGATTTCTTCTCTTTTTTTGAATTTCAGCAAAAGAACACGTTTATATTTTCCGTTGTTCATTGAGTAATAAGGCACGATAGGACCTACAATTTCCAATGATTCCAAACCCAAAGAAAGAATTTCTTTCTTAAAATCGTAAGAAGCTCCAATCGTCTTTTCTTCGGAGACGCTATTGAACTCAAGCAAAATCAAATTGTAGTATGGAGGGTACTTAGTTATTTTCCTTTGTTTCATTTCTTGAATGAAAAAAGTTTCATAATCTTGAGTGGCTCCAAGCCTAATTGCATAATGGTTTGGATTATAAGTTTGAATTATAGCCTCACCCGTTTTCTTAGATCTTCCACTTCTCCCAACGGCCTGAGCGATAAGTTGAAAGGTTCTTTCTGAGGCTCTATACGTAGGTAAAGACAAGCCGATATCGGCTAAAACAACAGCACTAAGGGTAACAAGAGGAAAATCATGTCCTTTGGCAATCATTTGCGTTCCGACCAAAACATTGAATTTTCCATCATGAAAATCTTTGAGAATTTTTTCAGCGTTTTTTGAAATTTTGCTCACATCAGAATCCATTCTTGCAATTCTGATTCCCGGAAAAAGCTGCTCTAATTCTTTAACCACCCTTTCCGTGCCGTAACCGATTCTTCTTAATTTTGTATTCCCGCATTCCGGGCAAGAAGAAGGGAATAGAGAAACATAGCCGCAATGATGACACTTTAACATATTGTCTTCGTAATGATATGTGAGATTCCCGCCACAATTGGGGCATGAAAAAATATATCCGCATTTGGGGCAATTGACGCCCGTCCAGTAACCGCGTCTATTAATTAAAAGAAGTACTTGTTCATTGGTATTGATCTTTTCTTGAATTTTTTTCCTTAAAGGTAAAGACAATTTCTCGCTTTGCGAATCGAAATTTTGACGGTCTGTTAAATCAATGATTTTCGTTACAGGCAAAGCTTTTTTATTGACCCTTTCTTTCATTTCCGTGTATCCATAAACGCCTCTGAAAGCGCGCGCTTTGGTTTCCAAAGATGGAGTCGCTGAGCCAAGAAGAACCTTGCAGTTTTCTTTTTCGCCACGAAATATCGCCACTTCTCTTGCGTGGTAATATGGTGCGTTGTCTTGCTTGTAGGATTCAACATGTTCTTCATCAAGAATGATTAGTCCGATATTTTTTAGCGGGGCGAACACAGCGCTTCGTGCGCCAACGACAATCTTCGCTTCGCCATTGGCGATTCTTCGATACTCATCATATCTTTCAGCAGGCGTTAATTCGGAATGAAGGATAGCGATTTCTTTCCCGAATCTTCGTGAAAAATATTCGACCATCCTTGGAGTTAGATTTATTTCCGGGACAAGCATCAAGACCGTTTTTCCCTCTGAGAACATTCTCTCTGAAAGACGTAAATATACCTCGGTTTTTCCTGAGCCTGTAACCCCTTCGAGAAGAATAACCTTCTTCTTTGAAGCGAGGATTTCCTCATAAGCCTTCTTTTGGCTTTGGCTCATTTCGTGGATTTCTTCTCTCTCTGACAAAGGAATCTTGTATCTCTCCTTTTCTTTCAAGAAAATTCTTATCCTTCCGCTTTCTAAGAGCTTTTTCACGATGGAAGGGCTTCCGGCTTCTTTTTTTAGAATCGGCGAATTGTTTCCGATCAATCTTAAAATCTCAATTTGTTTGTTTGTTAGCCCGGTTTCATCTTTGTTCACTATTTCGAGGTATTTCTCATACGCTATTTTGGGGCCTTTCAGAGAGGACATTTTTGGCGAAAGGCTTAATGGAAGCATCGCTTGAATCACGCTTATTAGCGGGGAGAAATAATAATCAGCTACTTTTTTTGCCAAGGAAAGCATGCTTTCTTCAATCAAAGGCTCTTGATCGATGATATCCTCGTCTTTTATTTCCTTAAGGGCATATCCATTGATTTTCTCTAATTCTTTCTCGTTTTTTTCCGTCTCGGAAATGGAAAGAATAAAACCCATGGCAACGTGACCATTG
>CAVGNL010000081.1:0-7292 GCA_963630455.1 Prevotella sp. CAG:755 | reverse complement strand
AACTATGATGCTGGTATGCGCCTTTCTGGCGACATCAAATTGTTCGATCCTCATATGTTAGGAACCAAGGATTTCGAAAAAGAAAAATCATTAGAAATTGATCAGGCTTTGGAAAAGAAACAATTCTTAATTTATTACCAGGCTAAGTGGAATCTTCAAGAAAATAGATTTTATGGCGCTGAAGCTCTTATACGTTGGCGACACCCAAGAAGAGGATATCTCCCACCTTCTTCTTTTATACCCTATGCAGAAGCGTCTGGAAAAATCGTTGAAATTGACCATTATGTTTTTGAAACCGTTTGTCAAGATTTGGCACGATGGAAGAAAGAAAAAAAGAGAAAACTTGTCATCTCTGTTAACCTTTCCCGTCGAACGATTTACGATCCGGGTTTAATTAACTTCTTTTCTGAAACGATTAAGAAATATAGGGTCGATCCAGAATCTATCGAAATTGAGTTAACCGAGTCGCTGGCGGCCCAAGATACCGCTTTTATCAGTTTCATTATTCGAAAAATCAAAGCCTTGGGATTTAGTACATCAATCGACGATTTCGGTGTTGGCTATTCCTCTTTATCAGCTATTAAGAATATTGATTTTGATGTTCTTAAGCTTGATAAGTCGTTTATTGATGACGTTGAGGTCGATAAAACTTCTGAGTCTCTTGTCGCCTCGATTATTTCCCTAGTCCATGGTTTAAAGATGTTCGTCATTGCTGAAGGCGTTGAAAACCAAACGCAGGTGAATATTCTTGCTAAGCATGATTTGAATGCTATTCAAGGTTATTTCTTCGCCAAACCTTTAGACGTTAATGGCTTTGAAGCCTTGCTTGATCACAACAAATTTGAAGATGAAGCAAAACAAGAAAGAAAAAATAAACGCGCTAAGAAAGGAGGAGACGGAAAATGATTGCTATCTTAGGTCAAACAGAAGATGATATCCTCTACTATATTTCCCGTTTTACCAATGGGCAAAAAATCGATGAGCTCCCCTATGGAATAAAGGTTCATAAAGGCAACTTCGGTGTCGATGAAATCGTTATTGCCGCTACGGGTTACGGAAATATCATGTCAGCCTTAGTAACGAACATGATCATTGATAAATATGGTCCATATCTTATCGTTAATACTGGGCCTGTCATTTCTTTAGATAAGAACCTTCATCAAGGAGATATTTTTATTGCTGACCGTTATTATTTGGATGGAGTCAGATATAATCCAATACTTCATACATCCTATGGGCAATTGCCTGGACAACCTGAGTTTTATCTTTTTGAAGGATCGCTTACTGGGCAGGCCGAATCTGCTGCTTTCGAGGTTGGCAAAGGCGCATTTGCCGAAAGAGGATATTTACTTTCTGGCGAAGAAGTCTATACCGATTCAAAGATAATAAACGAAAAGAAAGATGATCATTATGGATACGTTAAACACTTGCTTAAGGCCTATGATACTTCTTCCGGGGGAATAGCTTTGGTTTGCCACGAAAGAGAGGTCACCCTTCTTACGATAAGAGTGGTTTGTTTGGAGCTGGATTCCCCAGATCAGTTGCTTAGCGTTCAAAGAAAAACTCTTGAAGCCACCCCTCTTATTGGCCGCATCGTGACAAAAATAATTTTGAATAAACGTTCGGATTTTAATACTCCACAGGAGGTGCTCAATGTTAAAGGATAATAAAAATAACTCTATCAAAAAGCAACTTTCTTTCTTTTTTGGATTGAGCAAGACTTTGCCTTTCCTTATTGGCGTATCTGCTTTTGACTTAATCGGACTTGTTGTATTTTCCGTGTTGGCTGTTGTTTTCGCTCATAAGGAAAATCCTGTGTATGTGGCGTTTTTTGTGTTAACTTTTTTCTTTGCTTTCCTTTCCGTTGCCTTCATCGCTTATTTAATTGTCATACTGAAAGAGGAAGATAACGAAATAAAGGATGCCACATCATCGTTTGTTGAACAAATCAATTCTTTAGATGCCGGCCGTGTGCGTTTGCTAAACAAGGATTTTCGCAACAAATCCTTAATTGATTTGCAACGAAAAATCAATAATTTAGCCGCAAAAACTACCACAAACGAAGCAAACGATACCCAATTTGAAATCAATGAGAAAGTTCATACTTATGAGGAATTTCCTAATGCCCTCCACGCTTGCATTCGATCATCATCTTCTTTTTGCTCTGCCCTCATCGCCATCGAAACAAGCGTTTCTAAGAATGTTCCAAATAACGTTGATGATGCACTTTTCCGCCAGATTAAATTAATGTTCAAACCGAGCGTTATTTGCAAAAAAGAAAATGGTTCATATTTGTGTTTTGTCGAAAAGATACCGACTAGTCCAACCTTCAAGGCGAAATGCGAGGAATTCATTTCTTCTTTTTCGATTACGGAAATAAAAAATGAATCTGATATGGTGACTTTCTATACCGCAAAGATTGCCGCCGCGACCTTCCCTTACATCAATGAAGGGAAGCTTATTTCCTCTGTTGAGAACGCGTTAAAGAAAGCCAAACCACTTTATATCATTGACGGAGGGAAAGACTCGATTCTTCCATATCCAGGAATAGGCGAAAAACCCCGTAGATCAATCCTTGTTTCAGCAAACGAAACTTTCTCGAAACAATTTTTAGCAGCCAAAAACCAAACCGAGATGTTTGATGTTGTGAGCAAGGCCCTTGCCTATTATTCTTCGGCAATGGAATTTACCAATGCTGGGATTCTTTTATATAACAACTATGTTGATACCTATTCTCTTCTTTTGGAAACTTCATCTTCTTCAGATGCTTCTTTCTTTTCGCAAAACAAGATGATCCCAGGGCGTCATATAAACCCGCTATTTGACTATGTTGGAAAAAACGGATTCTTTTTCGTGGATGACGTAA
Source organism: Prevotella sp. CAG:755 (assembly GCA_963630455.1). Lineage (GTDB taxonomy): Bacteria > Bacillota_I > Bacilli_A > RFN20 > CAG-826 > UBA4951. Next base: position 4,426 of record CAVGNL010000081.1, on the reverse strand, counting down.
ATCTTCTTCCTTATGAAGTTTCTGAAAGGTTCCAGTCTTTTGGCGCTAAATCGGCCTTTTTCTTCCCGATGTCTTATCAAGGAGAGAAAAAAGGAGTAGCTTACTTTATTTCTAACGTCAAAAAAACGTCGCAAGACCTCTTGGACAGAGAGTGCGCAGATTCTTTCTTTTCCTTGATTTCAATAATGATTATTGGTTTCGATAAAGAAAAGAACGTTCTTCATAAATCCAATATCTTGAACTCTCTTACCGAAAGAGAAAATAAGTATCTATACACCATTGATAATACCTCATATAGATTAATAGACTTTTCAGACACGCTTGCCAAAAAGTTCCCAGAAATAAATAGAGGGGATGTTTGTTATAAAGCCATAATTGGTATGGATGCTCCGTGTGCTGAATGTCCATTAAAGAAAGGCAGCGTTAAAAAATCCATTAGCCAAATCGGCCCGAGCGAGCAACTTTTGTCCCTTCTTTCCAACAAGAAAAATTTTGGTGGCGGGACATCTACTGTTGTCGTTGAGGCAGATGATCGGATGTTTGCTAATACAAGCAATCTTTATGATAAATCTATTGGCGTGCTTAACACCAAGACGCTATCTAACGAGGTGAACAAAGAAATCAGAACGAGAGGCAACGGCATCGTTCTCGCCCTCAGAGTTAATAACGCCGATGAACTTGTCTCTAAATATCATTTGGAAAGCAAAGATGTCCTTCTTCAAAAAGTTGCTTCTCTCATCCAAGAGGAAGGATACGGGAACATTCTCTATAGATATGACGATTCTTCTTTGGCTTTTTTGCTTAAGGGGATGAATAAGAATGCCATGTATGCTTTTGCTGAAGAAATTGCCATGATTTTTGCAGGAACGTTACAAATTGATGGTAATGATTTTAATCTTAAGCTTACATATGCCACTGTTAGCTATCCAAAAGAAGCACAAACAAACTTTGAAATGATTTCTCTTGTTGGATCAGAGCTTAAACGTTCTGCATCTTTGGGAGATGGGCTTCTTTGCGAAGTTGGCAAAACACGTATCCGTAAGGCTGATAGAAAAGAATACATTCTTCAATTATTGCAGGATTCCTTGCGATATAACCAAGTTTCAACGCGGCTTTCTGCCGTTATCGATACTCCAACAAGAAAGCCAAGCAGCATTGAGTTTGGTTTGGGGCTTAGAGGATATTCCAACGAACAGATTAGCACAAGGGAGTTTTTGCCTGTTGCAGCAAGCGCCAACATCTTATCTTCGCTTGATTTGAAGGCCTTAAATAAAATCAAAGATTTCTATAAGATGTACTACGACACGATTCTCAAACCAAATGGAGTAAAACATTTGATTCTTCTTACGGCCGTTGAAACGATTCTTTCGCCGTCGTTTTTGGAAATTATTAAAAAAGCCTCTTCGGAAATGGACGCATCTAAGAAAATGCTTATATTGTCCATAGATGCTCAAAAGATAATCGGCTTTGAAGATGAACTCTCTAAAGTAATAGCAGCAGCCAAAGCCTTTGGAATCTCCTTTATGGCCAATTCCTTTGACCCCAGTATCGATTCTGTAAGCAAATTGGTTGCTCTTGGTTTCACTTATATTATGGTCTCTCACCAAGTTTTACAAAGTGCCATGTCTTCGCAATCTGCTAACGCCTTATTCATTCGCATGGCCGCAGAATTTGACGAAAACAAAATTACCCCTGTCATCAATAAAGTCATAAATCAAGATGAAGCGCAATTCTGCTTGGATCTTGCCATGCCGTATTACGTTGATGGCGAAAAAGGTTTCCAACTTACAGAAGAAGACTTTGTTGCATATTTGAATTTCAAGAAATAACGGCTCTTATCAAATTAAATCGTTTGAGATTCCTTGCTTCAAATGAGTTGGTTGCTCTATGCTTTAATTTCACGTCAAAAAACAAGTCTGTCTGTTCCATCATCGGTAATTCGTTTGCTGATTTTTAGTTTGTAGAGACCATGATGCTAAAGTCACATTTAAATGTTAGGCCATCAGATGATTCAAATGGCTCTTTGCCAATATTCTCTGAATAAATCGATTCAATGGAATCCTCTTTATAATCAAGCATTACATATATTGGCGCGTTGCCAGCGCCAGTTTCGTTACCTATCGAAAATGATGTTTTATAGCTAGGCACGTTATTGTTTAACGTTATGAATGATGTTTCGGCGGTAGAGATGGCGTCTGTTTTTTCAACGATTATGCTTCCTGATGTTGTTGTAGTATCAGCTGTTGCTCCAAAATAGTCGAATTTTATAATTGAGGATAGAGGGAAGTTATCAGTATCCATCCAAGAAACTCCGTCTTTTTGTGCTACAGTGTTCCAGTTATTTCCACCGTTTAGAATATCAGAGTTAGCGATCGCTTTTAGTGTCACCTCTTCGTTAGTGCCGTCTTTAAATTCAATTTTAATAAGTATTTGATGTTTGTTGTCGCCAAGGGCGCTATCGTATTCTCCAAGATCGTAGCTCGTTGCTACATCAGTAAAGGTGTATTTATTATCGGAAATACTGGCTATTTTATAATATGTCACCGATTTGATGATTGAATTATCTGTAGAGACTATGTTGAGATATTTTGCTGTTGCTGTTTTGTTTGTCGTAAACCAGGCAAACGTCGCACTGCCAGCTGCTATTAAGGTTCCAAGAGAAAGAAAGCATGTCAAAAAAGCTTGAGTTCTAATTCGTCTAAGCCTTTTTGAACGGATATCAGCCATTTCTTCTCCTTTTCGTTTTTTTGAAGAGGCAACTGGCTGTCCCAATAGGGATCCTTTAGTTTTGCGTCGCCGAATTGCTTCGGGTTTGCTTTTTACTTGAAGTATTTTACTAATCTTGCGGCCTCTTCGCAATAAATTATACACATACATGTGTATGCGCATGTGCTATATATTTTTCCTCGCCTTCTTCTAATTTTGCCTTGGCTTCCTTCAAATTGGATGAGGCATATTCATAATTTATCAATTCAAAATCAAAAAATACTATGTAAATCCCAATTGATTTTTAAAATGTATATTAAAAATTCAGATGTTTATATATCATCACCGTTTATGCTTAAAGAATACGATGAATTCAATGAGGTAACACTATATTTGCTGACGTTTTCTAAAGTAAATTTGTAACCGTTTATTAAGAAATTGTAGCTTGTTGTGTCTATCGTACCCGTCGGGACATAATCAATAGAAAAATCATCAGGCTTGTTTTCATTTAATGTTAAGGAAAAAACAGTTCCTGTGCCATAATCTGTCGGATCTTCTATAACTACATCCGACGTGGATATGCTATCCCCGCTATCGCTATAAATTGTTAGGTTTGACGTAGATTCAAAAATTGTATCATCTGTTCCTGAAATATATTCTTTTAAAAGGATATCTGACCATGTCGACGAACCATTTTCTTGAGTCTGTTCAAAAGCATACATATTTATTACCTTGGTTTCTTTGTAGTAATCAAGATATGTGAGTCTTCTTGTTTTCGTCGTGGTTTCGTCACCTCTAACAAGCTCTGAATCTGGTATGGTATCTTCTGAATCGCTCTTTTTTACTACGAGTTCTGAATCGAAATAGTAAAGACCAGTATTTGTTCCTGCTGTAACTGTAATTGTGGCTTCTTTTGTCGCCGTTCTTTTTATTGCTGCCACTCCACTATATGTCGATCCTAAAGTGACGCAAAGGGTTTTTGTATCGAGAAATCCGGCATCAAAGTTAACAACCGAAATACCTGTCGGATAAGTAAATGCTTCATTTATTTGTTCTAAGATTTCATATACTTTTGTGCGTTGAACTTTACTTCCAACTTCTCCGCCTCCACCATTGGCTCCAATATCGAGATACATAATAAACGGAAGGTCCGATGAGGTTCCTATGCCAGTAATGAAATAATCGCCAGCCAATAACGGCAATTCAAAATAGTAGGCGGCATTTGGCAACAACTTGGCGTTGTCGTTTAGGGCGGCTATGTTAAAAACTAAATCTGAATTGCTTATTGTCGAGCTGTCATCAAAAGTGTAGCTTATTTTTCCATCGTTATTCTTATATATCTTATGAATGGGGTTTTTCTCGGTATTTTCGGAAATGCTCCCATCGTCATTCCTTGTTACTTGATATAAAGAAGGCATGCTTTGTTCAGTAACTGCACTCCCGGCCGTTCCTATTATCATGGTTAGAAATCCATCGTTTTTTACGGTAAAATTGATCCCGCCTTCATACATTTGATAGCTTGTTGTATATTCTTTTTTGTCAATGATGACATTTTCATAAGCTTTTTTGATCAAGCCGGGGTTTAAAAACTGTATTCCGTTAAACGACATATATCCGTCACTGATTTCCTTATCGGTCGTAGCCTCATTGAGCATTGACACAAAATTGCTTTTAACATCTTTATATTTAGTGAAGTCATTAGCAGATGTGTTTTCTATTG
>CAVGNL010000080.1:0-2699 GCA_963630455.1 Prevotella sp. CAG:755 | reverse complement strand
TCGGTGTTGTTTCGCGTTTGTCTTGGCAAAAAGGCGTTGATTTGATAATCGAGTCCGCCAGAGGCTTCCTTAACGATTACAATGATTGCTCGCTCATCGTTTTGGGCTCTGGAGAATACGAGCTTGAAAGAAAAGTCCAGGCTTTGAGAGATGAATATCCTTCAAAGGTCGGAATATATATTGGTTACAACAATGAATTGTCCCATAAGATTTATGCGGGCTGCGATTTCTTCTTGATGCCCTCGCTTTTCGAGCCATGCGGCATTTCGCAAATGATTTCCCAACGCTATGGAACTTTACCTGTTGTCAGATATACTGGCGGCTTAGCAGATACGGTTGAAGGATACGATGAGGCAAATTCTAAAAAGCCTGACGGAATCGGCTTTAACAATTATGATGTGAATGGGTTATCTTATGGCATGGGGAAAGCGAAAGAACTATACCTAAATCCTTCCATATACGATAAAATCGTAGGCAATGCGCTTAAAAAGGACAATTCCTGGAAACGCAGTTGCAAGCAATATCGCGCTCTATATGAGGAGATAATTGCTAAATAAGGAGTAACAAATGAGTTACAATCATCAAGAAATTGAAAGCAAGTGGCGCAAATATTGGGAAGAAAACAATACTTTTTATTGCGACACACATGATTTTTCTAAGCCAAAATATTACGTTTTGGATATGTTTCCCTATCCTTCTGGGCAAGGGCTCCATGTAGGCCATCCTGAAGGATATACGGCAACCGATATCGTTGCTAGGATGAAAAGGATGCAAGGTTTTAACGTTCTTCATCCTATGGGCTGGGATGCCTTTGGCTTGCCAGCCGAACAATTCGCCATCAAGATGAATCAGCATCCTGAAGGCTTCACAAGAAAAAATATCGCGAACTTCAAAAATCAAATACAATCTTTAGGCTTTTCCTATGACTGGTCAAAGGAAATTGCGACGATCGATCCTAAATATTACAAATGGACGCAATGGATTTTCGTTAAGATGTTTGAGAACGATCTCGCTTATGTTGCTGATATTCCGGTTAATTATTGTCCGGAATTGGGAACTGTTTTAGCCAATGAAGAAGTCATTGACGGAAAGTCGGAAAGAGGCGGCTATCCAGTTGTCAGAATGCCGATGCGTCAATGGGTTTTGAAGATAACAAAATACGCTGACAGACTCGAAAAAGATCTCGAAGGATTAGATTGGCCAAAAAGCACCTTGGAAATGCAACGTAATTGGATAGGCAAATCCAAAGGCGTCGAAATTACTTTCGAAGTCAAAGGAAGCGATGAATCTTTTAAGGTTTTCACCACTCGTGTAGACACGCTTTTCGGTTGCTCTTATTGTTGTCTTGCTCCAGAGCATCCTTTAGTCAAAAAATTGGTTACGGAAGAACAAAAAGGAGCCGTGATGTCTTATCTAGAAGAAGCAAGCCATAAATCAGATTTGCTTAGAACTTCTCTTGTTAAGGATAAGAGCGGAGTTTATTTAGGGGTCAAAGCCATAAATCCAATTAACGGAAAAGAGATCCCTCTTTATGTCGCTGATTATGTCTTAGGAAGCTATGGGACGGGAGCGGTTATGGCCGTTCCAAGCCATGATGCCAGAGACTATGACTTCGCTAAAAAATATGGCCTTGATATAATCCCCGTTCTGGAAGGCGGAGATATAAGCAAAGAGGCTTTCGAAGGCGATGGAGCACATATAAATTCGGAATTTGCGAATGGATTAAATATTGCTGAAGCCAAAGCCGCGATAACTAAGAAATTAGAAGAAATCGGCGCAGGGAAAGAAGTTACCAATTACAAACTTCGCGACTGGATATTCTCTAGGCAACGTTACTGGGGAGAGCCAATCCCCATGGTCAAGATGGAAGATGGAGAAGAATACGCTCTGAAGGAAAAAGATTTGCCACTTGTTCTTCCGGAACTTGATGATTATCAGCCGACGAAAGATGGCAAACCTCCTCTTTCTAAGGCTCCCTCTTCTTGGCTTAATGTCGAAATCGATGGCCGAAAAGGCATAAGAGAAACCAACACCATGCCGCAATGGGCTGGATCGTCTTGGTATTACATCCGTTATATAGATCCAAATAACGATCAAGCAATCGGCGATAAAGAATTATTGGATCATTGGCTTCCTGTTGATTTATATATCGGGGGTCAAGAGCATGCGGTTTTGCATCTTTTATATGCTCGTTTCTGGCATAAATTCCTTTATGACATCGGCGTTGTAAGTTCTAAAGAGCCGTTCCAAAAACTTTATCATCAAGGCATGATTTTGGGATCGAATGGCGAAAAAATGTCTAAATCAAGAGGAAATGTCATAAACCCTGACGATATAATCAAATCGAACGGAGCCGATTCTTTGCGTTTATTCGAAATGTTTGCGGGGCCTCTAAATGAGGCTAAGCCATGGTCAACGACAGCTTTAGATGGTTCAACGCGTTTCATCGAACGTGTTTATCGCCTTGTTGATGAAGATACCTTCTCTTCAAGAATAAGCGATACGAATTCTGGAGAACTTGATTATTCCTATAATTTCTTGATTAAAAAAGTCACAAAGGATTTTACCGATCTCTCTTTCAATACGGCGATTTCGCAAATGATGATCTTCATCAACGATTGTTACAAAGCAAAGAGCCTTTATCGCCCATATATCGAAAACTTTGTCAAGATGTTCTCTTGCATATGTCCTTTTATCGG
>CAVGNL010000079.1:0-2509 GCA_963630455.1 Prevotella sp. CAG:755 | reverse complement strand
GTCACTCATACAGGTAATGGCGATAAAGCCGAGGATTATAACGCCTCTTTAAAGGCCGCAAATCTTTCTATAAAGAACAAAAAATATGGACTTGGCTATTTAATTAACGATAGTGATAGCGGGGCATCTTTTGTCAATGATAGTGTAAGACGCTTTGGGAAAAACATTTATTTGAACGCTTATTATGCTGGAAGCCTATATCCCGATCGTCTATATTACGATACGGATGGCAAAGATGGAAAAGAGAGCAATGGAGCCCTTTTGCTCATTGCTTTAGAATCCTATTTGCTTCCAAAACTTGATGAAAATGGTTTCTCCGTTTATGAGAACGGCATTCCGACATATAACATTTCCCCCAAAGGCTATGTTGAGTTTTCTAGCGAAGAAGAAACAAAAGAGGAAAGCAATAATCTCCCTGATTCAAGCGATACGAATGTCGACGATTGGGAAGATATCTTAATGAATGTGATTGATGAGTTAAAAGACACTTTTGCTGATGATGTCGTCTCTTCTAAGGAGGGAGATGTTTATACTCTCAGCGTTTCTTTCGATGACGAAGAATTGAAAAAAGCAACCCATAATTTAATCGCTTCATTGGATGATGATTGGTCCTATACGCTAAATATTCCTTCAGGCGATGGCGGAAGTGGATTGGAAATCACGATAACCAAAGATATGCTTCAAACTATTTCCGATAAATTAGACGACTATCTTACCGTCAATGATTTCTCCTATGCCATTTCATATAATGAAGAAAAGCTTATAGGAGGTTCACTCTCATTTGATATTTCTATTGATGAAACTATCTATAAGAATGAATTTGATTCCAACAAAGAAGATGAAAACATTGATGCCAAGGATAACAAAGTTACCGGAGTAACAAACATTGTTCTTGACCAAAAGATGAGTTATTCAACGTATCAATTGGCGCTTGATGATATTGACCCTAACAAATTATCGGCAAATCTTTGGTCTTATGCGGCTTTGCCAAGCAAGGAAGACCTTTCAAATGAGGGAAAATATCCAAAGCAATCTCTTCCTCCAAGAAAAGAAACTTCCAACACCGAAGAAAAAGGCGGCAATTGAAATTCTTTATAAAAACAGCAAAAGACGGAGCCCATATTAGAGGACCCGTCTTTTTTCTTTCTAGAGCAACCGTCAAAAAATCATTAAGCGAATAGAAAAAAGCACCCCCAAAGGAGTGCTTGGTTCATCATGAAGATTATAACTTTCTGTTGTAGTATTCGATGATTTGAGCTTCGTTGATTTCTTTTGGAAGTTCGTTTCTTTCTGGAAGACGAGCGAATGTTCCTTGGAATTTTTCAGCATCAACTGTTACGTAAGCAGGGATTGCTGGCTTGCCTTCGACGGAAGCTTTTACGACTGCGAGAGGCGATTCCTCTTTGAATCCGATGACATCGCCAACTTTGCAAAGATAAGATGGGATATCGACCTTCTTGCCATTAACCGTGACGTGTCCGTGGTTAACTAATTGACGAGCGGCAGCTCTTGTGCGGGCAAAGCCCATACGATAGACGAGGTTATCAAGACGGCTTTCAAGAATGCGGAAGAAAGCGGTGCCTGTAACTGTTGTCTTATCGGCTTTTGCGATAACGAAGAGACGACGGAATTGTCTTTCGTTCATTCCATATAATTCCTTGAGTTTCTGCTTCTCAACTAACTGAGCGCCATATTCAGATGGCTTTCTCTTGCGATCTTGACCATGTTGTCCAGGCCCGTATGTTCTCTTTTTGAGTTCATCGCCAGTTTCGAGAACGCTAAAACCAAGACGACGGGATTTTTTCCATTTAGATCCAGTGTATTTAGACATTATTGATGTCTCCTTTCTTTGCGTTAACAAAGTATAGAGGGCTTTTCCCATTTCCCGGGTGTTATTTCTTTTCGGTACCGTTAGCTGGTCTTACTATCTAGATGAAATAACGTCAGACGGAAACGTAGAAGCCTGCTAGCCTTCACGCACGCAATATTCTAATTATCAACAAGAGGCTAGTCAAGAGAAAATATCGAATAAAACTTCATTTCGCAATCGCGCGTATACGCACACTCGTGTTATATTATTACGCATAGGAGGTTATATTATGACTAGGCCTATTTTGATAACCATAATTGTTCTGGCGGCAATTCTTTTGATAACGCTTTGCCTTATTTTATATTTCACAATCATTTCCCGTGGCGTCCTTAAAAGACAAACGCGTGATGTCATTGGCGTTTTCGAAAGAGAGCACGCTATTTTGTTTGGCGATATCCAGCGTTATATTTCACGTTTAAAAGCGATTTCTGAACTTAATTTGCTTTATGTTGATCAATTCACGAAATGGCAAATGAAATTCAAAGATGTCAGAGATGGTGGAGACGCTAATGCGCAAGGAGTTGTTAATTCTCTTAATGACGCTCTTGAAGCGAGACATTGGAAAGAAATAAAAACATTTCTTCCTAAAGCGAGGAAAGAGGTTCAGGATTTCGCTGCAAGCGTCGAAGGATTAAGAAA
>CAVGNL010000078.1:2005-4217 GCA_963630455.1 Prevotella sp. CAG:755 | reverse complement strand
GCTAGAAAGATATTTAACTATCTCTCCTCCCTTAACACCATCAAAAGAGAAATTATTGATGTAGGGGTTTCCTTCAAAAGAATTAATGCGGATTCCGTTTATTTTTAACATTTCTTCGCGAAGATAATGGGACAAATTCTGGACATAAGAGAAATTTCTTTCTTGTTCTAATAAGGCAATTTCCAAAGCCTTGACCAAGGAAGAGAAAAGGCCTAAAGGAGTGCTGCCGCTTCGATAGATGCTTTCTGACTTTCCACCATGCAAAAGGGGAGTTAGAACTATCTCTTTCTTTTTTAGGAGAATGCCACTTCCTGTTAAAGAGCCGAATTTATGACCGCCAAAAGAAATCATGTCAATGCCGTTAAGCTCTAAGGGAATTTTGCCAATGGCTTGCGTAGCATCCAAAAGAAGATAGCGTCCTTGCTTATTCAAAATGTTTTGAATTTCTCGATAGTCCTGAATTGTCCCCACTTCAGATTCAACCAAAGAAAGAATCAATAAGAGGCAATCATCGTTCAATTTTCTTTGCAAATCCTCTTCGGATATTTTTCCGTTTGGATTCGTCGAAACTAAACTGACGTTCGCCCCTTTATCCTTTAAATAAGCAAGAGTGGCGTTGACTGATGAATGTTCGAATTCCGATGAAAGGAAGGTATTTCCGTATCCTTGGTAACTTTCGTAAGTTCCCTTGATGGCAAGATTATTTGATTCAGTTGCCCCAGAGGTGAAGATTAAATCATATGAATCCTTGTCTAGTTTCAATAGATTCATTAATTTCCGTTCTTCTTCAAGATATTTCTCGTGGGCTAATAAACCTGCCTCATGTAGAGAGTTGGAATTTCCTGAATATTCTTTTTCTACCTTATATAATTCTTTGAGGACCTCCTCTTTTACTGGTCTATTTTCGGCATTGTCTAGATAAATCATCGTCAAGAATTTTAGCATAAAAAAAGAAGATTATAAGACCGACCTTATAACCTTCCAAAAACTAAAACGTTTCTTATTTTTTTAATATGCCGATCAAACCGCTTGCAACAGAAAATAAACCGCCAACTGAGGCGAAAACGCCTGAAAGAATGGCGCCAATGCCCAAAGAATATACGACAGTCAACGTATCGGATGTGTTGGTATAGCCGCATAATTGATAGGAGAAGAAAGCCATAACCCCGCCAGCGATCATTGAAGCTCCACCTATCAAAGAAACGAATTTTCCAAATTTTCCCTTCAAAAGTGCCCCAAATAATGATAAAAGAGCACCCGCAGCAATCAAAATGAAAAGAATAAGAATACCGACTTTAGAGCCGTATGTGACCTTTCCGGAAAAACTTGCGTCCTCCACGAATGATAGCCACGATGGTTTTGATGAAGCGTCAGCGCTTGCTCCGAAAGCAGCGACGAACCCCGTCAACGAATATGGATCGCTGTTGAGCGCACCGATTTTATTTACCTTTGTCACAAAAGGCAAAAAGCCCATAAAGACAGAGACGACACCCAAAAGAAAGCTCAAAGCTCCGGCAAATAACGGCATTTTAGATTTTTTCTTGGATTTTTTCATATTTTCATTCCCTCTTTTCTTCGAAAATTATTCTACATGAAACGAAATTAAGAAGCACCTATAACATCGAAAAAATCTCGTGAATCTTTATAGATCATTTCATTATTGGTCGCAAAGATGACAAAAACTTTCGCATGGTAGTTTCTGATCGCTGAGATGGCCAATTTGAGGAAATGGAAATTTTCTTCTTTCTTCTCCTCGCTTAGAGGAATCACGATATATTTTTTGTCGCTAAAAGAGATTTCTTTATCGAAGGCCGAAAGAAATGATTTCGAAATCGAATTTATATCATCCAAGTTTTTTGTCTCTTGCGGCAAGGAAAGATGATATATCCTCTTGAAAGGAAGAGAGTAGCCATCGGTTAAATATATGTCTCCAGGTTTCATTTCATGTTTTTGCTTGGCTAGAATTTGGAGGACATCTTTCCGTATTTCTAAACCTCCATGAAAGACTAATTCATCATTAAGGCTCCTTTTCATCAATTGTTCTGGCTCATAAAAACTAGAATATAAAGGATTGAAGAAAGCCTCGGCGTCAATCGTTAATGGATCGTGTTTAACTAAGGCAACGTTATTAGAAAAAATCAATTCTTTTGGATTTAAAAGGGTTAATCTGGAATTCATGCACTTAAGGAATTGCCTTTCTTTTTCGAAGAAG
>CAVGNL010000078.1:0-1995 GCA_963630455.1 Prevotella sp. CAG:755 | reverse complement strand
ACCTTCTAATGAGAAGAAGTCATCATCTAAATCATTTGGCAAGGTGATTTTCATCAAAAGACGAATCGTCTCTTCTTTGTTTGGGAAAAGACTTTTATAGTCCTTTTCGAAACCGTTATATTTAGCAAGCGTGTCAATAAGTTCGTCTTCGTGCATATCTCTAATATTATATTGATTGGACTTGTTATTTGCATTCTTTTGGAAAAGCAAAGAACGCTTCTTGGGAGTATAATCAAGACATGGATCAAGCTGAAGCGAGAGAAATAATTGATGTTTTATCAAACAAAGAAAGCAAAGCTTTTTTAAGCGATGATGAGAAATTCCAAAGAAAAGAGGCCTTACGTTACCTTTCGGAAATCGAAGGCGATAGCCAAGCCATGGCCTTTTTAGGCGGAATATATTACGAAGAGGAAAACTATCCACTAGCCGAAAAATACTATCTTTCCTCTTATGAAAGCGGCAATAAAGAAGTCGCTTCTGGCTTAGGATACATTTATTTTTATGGAAGGGTGGATAAGCCCGATTATCAAAAAGCCATGTTTTATTTCACTGAGGCCTCTAAGCTTGGAGATTTAGAGAGTGAAATGAAAATTGCGGATATGTATAGGAAAGGCTTAGGCGTTGAAGCCTCCAAAGAAGAATACGAAAAAAGAATTCGCTCACTTTGGGAAAAGGTTAAAAACGATCAAGATCTTTTTTCTCCTCTCCCTGAGCTTTCCCATCGCTTGGCCTCACTTGATATCGAAGAAGGAAAAGTAGAAGAAGCCAAGATTCTATTGAAAAGAGGGAGATTTTATATCGTTTATCGGATTAAATACAACGCTTTTTGGGGCAATTTCATCGTGGCTAGAAGAATCGAAGAATTAATGCACGAGCTGCAGATGATCGATTATGAGCATCCTTTGCTTTTTGATTTGTTCCCTCTCCTTAAGGAACCTTCATCTTTCGTTTTGAATTATGGTGGAAAAACATACCAAATCGCATCTTTCTATGATGAAGGCAAGATACGTGTCCGCTTTAATGAAAAGGATTTTGCCTCGATTGAAGATTTCCTTCGCAAGGCTTCGATCGGAGAAATGCCTCTATATTTGTTAGAAAGCAAGAATAATTATTTTATAACGAGGGCGGAGCATGAATAAGGAACAATACGAGACTTTACTTCTTTACAAATACGATTTGGAAAAAGAATGCCTAGAAATCGAAAAGGAATATTATTTTCGTTTTGGCGATGAATTATCCGCTTTGCTTAAATTAAAAATCGAAGTGGCCATCCTTAAACGAAAAATCGCCTATTGCCAGAAAGCGCTCAATCAAGGAAGGGTGCCTTCTGAAAGCGATCTAGAAGAAAATTGTCCTCTGACATTTGACGAATATCTTGAATACAACCATCTTTTGGATGAAACCGAATGCGCTAAAAAGAGCATGTTTGAGCGAAAGCTCTCTTTGGATGAAATAAATGAAACCCAAAGGCTTTTCAGGCATCTTGTGAAATTAACTCATCCTGATATGCATCCAGAATGGCAAAACGATCCTTTGTGTCTTGATATATATCAAAAATCTGTCGAGGCTTTTAAATGCAACAACCTTGAAGAACTCAGGAGACTATATGCTCTTGCTTGCCTTCACTTCAAATCCGAAGAAAATGAAATAGAGGATATCGAAAAGAAATGCGAAGAATTAAACTTAGAAATAAAACGCATTCTTGAAAATAAGCCCTATACTTATAGACAGATTCTAGAAGACCAAGAAAAAATCAAACGCCTGCATGAAGCCTTTTCGAAAGAGACAAAAGAATTTGAGTTTCTTAAGGAAGAGCTAGAAAATCGGCTCTCGACATTTCTTTTTAAACCTGGTGCCCAAGCATGAAAAACGAAATAATAACTAAAAAACTAGAAGTAGCAATAAAAGAAAATAATGGGGAAATCGACAATATTTTGAAACCCTTAAAAAGAGAGATTCTTCTTTTTGATGGGAAATTATCAAGGACATATATGC
>CAVGNL010000077.1:0-2326 GCA_963630455.1 Prevotella sp. CAG:755 | reverse complement strand
GATCAGCATATTCATAAAGGCAAGAGCCATCGAATTCTCGTAAAGCAAAAGAATCGTTTGCAAAATGAACGGGGGCAAAATCGAGAATGACACCGAATCCAGCTTGATGAAGCCTATCGACGAAAGACATCAATTGGAACGGATTGCCATAACGCGAATCAACAGAGAAAAAGCCTGTCGCCTGGTATCCCCAAGAACCATCAAAAGGATATTGGCAAATCGGCATTATTTCCACATGAGTAAAACCATTTTCCCTAAGATAAGGTATAAGATAATCGGCAACTTCCTCATAAGAAGGATATCTGCCATCTATCAATCCTTTCCAAGAGCCAAGATGGATCTCATAAATTGACATGGCCTTATCAAAACATCTATCCCTTTTGGAGAGATAGCTTTCATCGTGCCAAGCGAAATTTTCAATGTCAAACGTTTTCGAGCAAGTGTTCGGCCTCATTTCGGAATAAAAAGCAAAAGGATCGGCCTTATCGACATATTCCCCTTTGGCATTTTTGAAATGAAATTTGTAAGAAGAGTAATTTACTAAGTCTGGCACGAAAGTTTCGAAAACTCCGGAAGAGTCAACTTTCTCCAATTTATTTGCGCCAACGTCCCAAGCATTCCAATCGCCAATGACCGAAACGTCGGAAGCCAAAGGAGCATATAACCTGAAGCAAACCCCTTTAACTTTCTTTCCGTTGATTTCCTCTGTGACAAAATGAGCGCCAAAATAATCATAGGCGTCAATGCTTTGGCCCATTAAGAAGTCATAAAGTATTCCATATGCCATATATAATCCTCGTACGTAAACATTATAAAACTTATAGAAATCATAAGCAAAGAAATGCCAGCCTTTTCTTCGAGGCTAGAAAAAAGTTTTTTGAGATGATGCCCATCATGTTTTTCTTTTAGAAAAGGCAAAATGAGTTTAGAATTACTAACGTTATTTAAAGAGGTATTTTAAACATGGTTAAATGTATGGCTGTTAATGCCGGTTCTTCTTCCATCAAGTATAAGCTCTATGAGATGCCTGAAGAAAAGGTTATTTGTGAAGGATTAGTTGAAAGAATCGGGCACGAAGATGCTCATTTCCGTTTGAAATATAACGGTGAAAAACACGATGATTATTTGCCTATCATGGATCATAACGTCGGCGTTGAATTAATCTTAAAAGCCTTGAAAGACTATGAAATCGTCAAAGATTTCAATGAGATCAAGGCAATTGGGCATCGTGTCGTTCAAGGTGGTAAATATTTTGCTAAATCCGCTTATTTCGATAAAGACACCGAAGAGAAGATTACCAAGCTCGTCCCTCTCGACCCACTACATGCTCCAGCGCATCTTATCGGTTTCCACGCTTTCAAAAAAGTTCTTCCTGATGCAGTTACAATCGCTGTTTTTGACACTGCTTTCCATCAAAGCATGGAACCAGAGGATTATCTCTACCCAATCCCTTATGAATACACCGAGAAATATGATTGCCGTCGTTATGGAGCGCATGGAACTTCGCACCATTATTTAGCTGACAAAGCTTATAAAGACTATTTCAATGGCGATCTTAGCAAACGCATCATCACCCTTCACTTAGGAAGCGGAGCGTCTATTTGCGCGATTAAGAACGGCAAATGCGTCGCCACTTCGATGGGCTTGACGCCTCTTGGCGGAATCATGATGGGCACTAGATGCGGCGACATCGATCCTTCCGTTTATTATTATCTTGCTGAATGCACTGGCAAAAGCAGCGAAGAAATCTACGATATTCTCAATAAGAAATCCGGTTTCTTAGGCGTCAGCGGAGTCTCAAATGATACGCGTGATATCCTTGCCGGAGCCAAAGAAGGCAACGAAAGATGCATAAACGCTCTTAAGCTTTGGGCGAGAAGAGTTGCTGATTTCGTTGGTTCTTATTACGTTCGTTTAGGTGGAGCCGATATGCTTATTTTCTCCGCTGGAATCACGGAAAACAATCCGATTTGCCGCAAGTATGTTCTCGATGACATTTCTGAATCCTTAGGAATCAAAGTCGATTGGACAAAAAACGACGAATTAATCGGAAAAGAAGGAGAATTCTCCACCCCAGATAGCAAAATCAGAGTTGTAGTCATCCCGACCGACGAAGAGGTCATGATCGCTAGAGATTGCTATTCCGCCTTGGAAGGAACTCTCTAATATGACCAAATTAGCAAAAGAAATAGCCGAATATGGATTGGAGATGAAAAAGAACTATTCTTATTTCTATTCCTCAGTCAAAAAATTTGACAGAATCGTCATTTTTCGTCATATAAAGCCTGATTTTGATGCCATGGGCACCCAAATGGGTCTATATACC
>CAVGNL010000076.1:0-5410 GCA_963630455.1 Prevotella sp. CAG:755 | reverse complement strand
TTTACGAAGGGTTGGTCTAGAAGAGAAAAAAGATGCTTATCCAAGTCAGTTATCTGGTGGACAGCAACAAAGAGTCGCCATCGCGAGAGTTCTTGCTTTGAAGCCGGAGATTTTATTATCTGACGAAGCAACTTCGGCGTTAGATAATGAGAACACTATCTCGATTCTAGCGCTCTTAAAATCGCTGAATGAAGAATATGGCCTGACGATTCTTATGATTTCCCATCAAATGAATGTCATTGAAACCATATGCAACAAAGTCGCGATTATCGACCATGCAAACATAATCGAGCGAGGATATCTCTCTGATGTCTTCTTGAACCCTCAATCCGAGATAACAAAAAGACTCGTGTACTCTTCGCAAGTGAATACAACTCTTGATAATCATCGAGTAATCAGAATCCTTTTCGATGGAAACGTCGATGAGCCTCTGATTTCTAACATTGTCTTGGAATGTAACATTTTAGTTTCGATCGTTTATGCTTCAACCAAAGTGGTTGATGGCAAAGTGTATGGTCAAACCATCATCAAATGCCCACAAGAAAAAAAGGATATCGAAAAGCTAAGAAAGTACCTTACGCTTAGAAACATACGTTTCGAGGAGGTTAACGATGAACATTAATTTTTTAAAAATCACCACTGAAACCCTCTTAATGACCTTTATCTCCACCGTTTTGGCTTATATAGTCGGACTGCCATTAGGAATAGCATTAAAGGTGTCCGGCAAGAATGGATTAAAGCCAAATAAGGTGATCAACATATTTTTAGGAGTCATCGTAAACTTCCTTCGCAGCGTTCCCTGTCTTATTCTCACGGTAATCCTTTTGCCTTTAAACAGAGCGCTACTAGGAAGAGGAACTGGTGTGTGGTATGCAATGATACTGCCTCTATTCTTCTCAACCTTTGCCTTTGTGGCACGAAATGTGGAACAATCTCTTCAAGATGTCGACAACGGTTCAATTGAAGCGGCAAAATCGCTAGGAGCCACAAATTTGCAAATAATTAAAGATGTCATGATCCCCGAGGCACGGAGTTCTCTTATCATCGGTTTCACGATTACCTTAGTCAACGTTCTTGGCTATACATCCTTCGCCTACAACATAGGTGCTGGAGGCCTAATAAGTGAAATCTGGTCATATTATACCAGGAATACTTATGATTTCTTAGAAAGCTATGTTTTCTGGTTGATGATATTAATCGTGGTCGTACTTGTCGAGGTTGTTCAAGAAATTGGTTTATTTGTCGCCAAAAAATTAGACAAAAGAAAAAAATTAAACAAATGAGGTAAACAAAAATGAAAAAACTATCAAAAATATTATTCTGTCTTCCATTATTATCATTGTTTTCTTGTCAAGGAAAAAACAAAGATAATGTCATCACTGTTGCAGCAAGCCAAATCCCCCATGCAGAAATTTTAAATAATGCCGTTAAGCCTTTGCTTAAAGAAAAAGGATATGACTTAGAAGTTACCGAATTAGACTGGACTCTTCAAAATGATGCCGTAAAAAATGGCGAGTATGACGCAAATTATTTTCAACATAGACCATATTTGCAGCAATTCGATTCAAACTCTTCAACTTATTCTACATCTTACACATATACAAAATTATTCCCAACAGCAACAGTTCATTTTGAACCTTTAAGAATCTATGTCGGAAAGAAATCTGCCACAGAATTTGAAAGCGCAAAGAAAACTGCGACTTATGAAATTTGCAAAGACGTTTCTAATCAAATCCGTGCACTAGAGTTACTTAAGCAATCAGGTGTGATTTCTGATTACGAAACAGATAACAACGGAAATCCGATTAATTTGCCAAGTAATATAACAACCATCGATGAAAACCTTTTAGTCTCTTCTTTAAAAGATTATGACTATGGCATCTTGCCAACAAACACCGCTTTGACAGGAAAATTAAAAGCGGATGAAACATTGCCTTCCGAAAGCGATGAGGTTAAAGAAAAAAATGCAAATGTTGTTGCAGCTAGGGTAAGCGAATACAAAGAAAATGAAACCTACAAGAAGAAGATTGACGCTCTAACTGACGCTCTTCTTTCGACGAGCGTTGCAACTTTCATCCAAGAAAATTACCAAGGTGTCGTTGCCGTAGCGCAAAAGGATTTACGATAAATAAAAATCAAAAAATCCCCGCTAAAAATCATAGATTTAAAAAAGGATGGCAAATAAAAGCCATCCTTTTACTTTAAACTGTTTTATTCGTGCAAAGCACTTAATTCAACTAAGCATTCACAAGGGAACGGCAATTTTTTCCAACCTTCAATCTCCTTAAGATTAATGATTGTCAAAGCTCCGACGGGAGTTGCTCCGGCTTGCTCAATTAATTCTCCTAAAGCCTTCAAAGATCCTCCTGTTGCAAGCAAATCATCAACCAAAAGAACTCTCTGTCCTTTTTTTAACGCGCAAGAAGGAACCTCGATTTTAGCTTTTCCGTATTCAAGTGAATATTCAATGGAATACGTCTTTCCAGGAAGCTTTCCAGCTTTTCTGGCCATAATGAAGCCAAGTCCCATCTTATAAGCCAAAGCCGAGCCAAACAAAAATCCACGAGCCTCAGGTCCAATAATGACATCAGGGTGATATTTTTCAGCAAGTTTCGCCAAATCATCTATGGCACTTTTAAAAGCAACAGGATCAGCACACAATGGAGAAATATCCTTAAAAGATATTCCTTCACTAGGAAAATTAGGCGTCACAGCAATATATTTAGAGTAGTCCATGTAAATTACCTCACAAGTGATTATTATACATATCTAAAATTTAGTTTGAAGTGGATTTTTTCTTTTTGATTTTCTTCGTGAAATTTTCCTTTTATATGATATAGTAAAAGGCTGAAAAGAGGCATTTATATGGACCTAACAAAGTATCCAAACGTCACCTTGCTTGACCATCCTTTAATCAAGCACAAAATCAGCATCCTGCGTGATAAAAACACAGGAACAAACGAATTTAGAAGAGTTGTTAAAGAAATTGCAATAATGGAAGGGTATGAAGCCTTACGCGACTTGCAAACGGATTTAGTCGAAATAGAAACCCCTATTGAAAAAACGAAGCAGCCAATGGTTTCTGGTAAAAAATTATGTTTTGTTCCGATTCTTCGCGCGGGATTAGGAATGGTTGATGGAATGACGGCATTGGTTCCTTCAGCAAAAGTTGGTCATATCGGCTTATATAGAGATGAGGAAACGCATATTCCGCACGAATATTATTGCAAACTTCCTTATGATTTAGAGGATCGCGAAATATACGTTGTTGATCCAATGCTCGCAACCGGTGGCTCAGCGATTGATGCCTTAACAATGTTAAAAAAACACGGGGCTAAAAATCTTCATTTCATTTGTATTATTGCTGCCCCAGAAGGCGTTGAGGCTTTTGAGAAAGCCTTCCCAGAAGTTCCTCTTGTTATTGGCGCACTA
The DNA here is from genome assembly GCA_963630455.1 of Prevotella sp. CAG:755. GTDB lineage: Bacteria > Bacillota_I > Bacilli_A > RFN20 > CAG-826 > UBA4951. The sequence goes on along the minus strand of CAVGNL010000076.1, from coordinate 1,978 downwards.
GACCGTGAGCTTAATGAAAATGCATATATTTGTCCTGGTTTAGGTGACGCTGGAGATAGAATCTTCGGCACTGTTAAATAAATTAAGCAAAAAATAAAAAGCACTTATATTGAGTTTTGAGGCCCAAATAAAGTGCTTTTTTTGAACGATTCAAATGGCTTCTTTTTATTTTGCTTGTGCGGATACTTCAAGTGCTTGATCTTTTGAAGCGTTTTGCTCCAAACTCGTATTTTCGGAAGCAGCCAATACTTTCATTCTTTCTTGTCTTCTTAATTCGCGTTCTTTATCAGATGCGTCGCGATGAGCTATGATATTGAAAGCAACAAACATGATTGCGATTGCACATGCAATCAGAATGAATCCAAACCAGCGGTAGTCCAAACCAGTGGCAGCTTCGAAATTGGCGTTGCCTGTCCAATTCTCACTATTCTTCTTTGGAAGATAATCTGAAATGATTCCGAGAATAATCAATATCAAACCGGTCAAAGCCAAGGCGGCATCAAAAACACATATAATGCTACGCCACGCTACATGCCATTTTTTGCTGTGCACCTTTTTTGTTTTGATTGTTGGATTCGCCATCGAAATTCTCCTTACTTAAACAAGGTTATAAATATTAAGCTTTTTCTTCTGCTTTTGTCTCACTTGCTTTATCAGCACCTGCGCCGATTTTGTTTCCATTAGCTTGTGCTTGTTTGATGAGTTCATCAAGAGCAGGAACATAGGCTTCACGGAATGCAGGCTCGACCTCACGGACCAAAGCGCCAACAGCATCTTGAGTTTCTTTGATAACATCGCCAAAACCTTTGCCCATTGGTAAGTCAGCATGACCAGTGATGAAATCAACGAGCAAGAAAACCTTGTCTTGAACGGCTCTATAATGCTCGTCTGAAATGCGTGAGTTCGCTCTAACAGTATTCAAATAATTGATGACAGTGCTGATATCGTTTCCGATAAATTTAGAAGCAGCGCTCTCTTCGCCTTTTGCTTCACGCCGTGCTTGATTGTAATCACTAAATAATTTGATTAATTGGTTGGTTAAGGTCAAATAGCAAACGGTGCGATACATTCTTTCTTCTAATAAATCAACATTTTCAACTTGGGCAACATCAAGATTGTTCTTTTTTGCGTCGGCAAGAATGCCTCTAACCATTGCTTCAATGTTTTCATGAATCGGTAAAACGCTCTTGAAAATGGCTAAATGTTGAGCATGATCGACACGCAACTCGTTATCTGTCGCCTTAAGAATTGTTGATCCATCACCGTAAACTTCATCGTAGAAATCACGGATGAGCTTCTCTAATTTTTCTCCCGCGTCATTATCCTTGGAATTATTGATTATGCTCTTTAATGGGGTGTTTTGGTCTATTTCGACAAGAATGCTTCTCTTTTTTTCGTTATATGCATCCATGGCATAGACATCTCTTGGTAAGGTGTACTCCAAAGTATCTCTAATAACAACTTTGTAGTGCTCTAATGTCATTACGACTTCTGAAACTTGATTCATTGTTTTGAAATCCTTTCTTCAATTTTCATTGATCTGATGATTCGTTCTCCTCAGACGGGTAGATATATTTTTCCAAATCATAGAAATGTTTGATTATTATGCTAGCGTGTTTTTTTACACTGTTTGAGGCGTGCGACATGCAATAGCTTTGCTTGTGGTAATCCTTGAACATGGAAATATCATTTCCAGAATCACCTACAACTATAACATTATCGTTAGAAAAGTTGTTAGATTCAAGATAAAAAGATATACCAGAAGACTTTGTGCACCCCTTAGGCGTAATTTCTATCGCTTGATTGCAAGCAGCGAAATCCATATCCGGATATCTAACTTGCAAGAGTTTGGAAAGCTCTTCAGATTTTTTGATAGATTTTTTTGAAGGTCCTACAAACAAAAGAACCTTGTAAGTTTCACCTTTTTCCAATTGTTCGTAAAAAACACGTTCACTTTTTATGACCCTCTCGCGATATG
>CAVGNL010000075.1:594-3844 GCA_963630455.1 Prevotella sp. CAG:755 | reverse complement strand
AGCATCCATTGGAGGTATTTATGTGGTGGATTTATCCGGTTTATGCGATTGATTTAATCGCAATGATTGTTCTTTCTTTCGTTTTAGGGAATCTTGTTGACATGCTTGATAAGAAAACGAAGATTTCTGGCGCTTTCATTGGAGGGGTTTTATTGGCTGCGGTTACTTCTCTTCCTGAGTTATTCACGGCCTTATCATCGATTTTTCTTGTCGATGAACCTGAATATGTCGTTGGAGATCTTTTGGGATCAATCATCTTTGATTTGGTGTGTTTAGCCTTAGAAACACTGATTTTTGTTAAGAATTTCCGTAAAGCTAAAATTCAAAAATTCCATATTGTTAATGGCTTAGTTTGCTTAGCTATGTATGGTTTGGCGGCATACGCTTTCTTTGCGCCTAGAAATGTTCAATTGATGCTTGGGGATATCAACATCGTCTCTATTATCATTTTCGCCCTTTATATTCTTACTCTTATCTTTCAGCCAAAAGAGGACGATCCAAATGAGATGGAAGAAAAAGAAGAAATCAAAATGTCTTTAAGAAATATCATCATTTTCTTCATTCTTTCTTCCATTGCTTTGATTGGCACCTCTATTGCGTTGACTTATTTGACTAAATTGATTCAAAACGAGCTTCCGGTATTGAGTGGATCGGTCGCTGGCGCCCTTCTCCTTGGCATCGGAACTTCCGTTCCTGAAATCATTTCTACCGCTCAGCTATTTAAGAAAAAGAATTATGACGCGGGAATTGGCAATATGATTGGTTCTTGCACATTCGATTTCGCCATCTTTGCCTTAGCTGATTTTCTCACCTGGCATCAATACAACAATGCGATAGATTCTTCCACTGGTGAATATATCATTTCCCAAAGAGGCCTATATATCCTTAGCGCAGATGCGACTCAATTTGAGTTATTCGGCATTGGCGTTTGCGCTTTAGTGATCGTTTTCTTGCTTATTAAGGTCTTTTGGAAGACTTTTGAAGAAAAGAAATGGCTTACTTATGCTATCACTGGCATTGTTGGAATATCTTCCTTAGTCATGTATCTGCTTATTTTCATCATCTGATTTTTATCTAAGAAAAATATCAACAAATCAGATGCTAGGCATATATTTTGTTACTTGTTCAATAGTCAGACATGAATGGGATTCCTTTATTTTCAAATATCCAAATAACCTAGATATTGGTGCAAACAAGGGATGAAGACATGTGTGGGCAGAATATCGTCGCCTTTCGCGGTTATCTCGGCAATCGATTCTAACCGTCGAATAAGTCTAGTCGCGTTCCTTTCCAATCCCATCCGCAAGGGAATGAGAAAGGCTGGCGCAAAAAGATAGCATTTATTGCTGATTTCTCCAATTCATGAAGCGCCAAGGCGCATCAAACGTGCGAACGGTTGTGAAAAACGCCAGTTCAATCATGTTTCTTATCACTCATTCGCACCTATATCTAGAAAAAATTGTAAATGGGTAATTCAATGTGACTCATAAAGAAAAGAAGAAGGAGTTATTATTACTGAAGTCGTGGATGATTAACCTTCCACCTTTTTCTTAGACAACGTCTTGCTTCATCGAAAACGCATGCTGATTTGGGTAATAATGAATGCTATTCGAGCAAATCATCGCGCCAAAAGGATTCATCTTCAAATGGTAAATTTTCTGCATCTACAACAATAAGATTGGCATTAGGGATGTTGAAATTTATCTTGCAAAGAAAGTTCACAATAACCATATGTGTCATTTGTTATGTCATTGGTATCAAATATGTTTTTTAGTTTTGAAACAAAAAAGTATAAAAATCAAAAAGTCCCAAATTCATCGGATGTTTTTTAAAAATTTATTGCGTCATTTGTTGTATCATTATTGTCTCATTTATTGTGTCATTTGACACCAGTGTGATGCCAATCAACAAGGAGTTCTCCATGAAACTTAATATTATTTCCGAATGCACAGACTACGATTTCAAACTAACATTGGAGGAAAGGAAACCAAAAAGTTGGCTCAAGAGCGTTTCCGCTTTTGCCAATGGGAAAGGAGGAACGTTTTTTTCGGAGTTGGCGATAAGGGGGAAATCGTTGGTGTCGAAAACTCCAAACATATGATCGGAAAAATCTCCGAACTCATCAAGGAAAGAATCGAGCCAACCCCAGTTTTCAAGGTTCAAGCGTTCAAGCAAAACAAAGTCACGTTGGTCCGTATAGATGTTATGCCTGGCAATTTCATGCCTTATTACTATAAATCGGATGGTAACATGATTGCTTTTATTAGAAGCGGGGATCAATCGATACCAGCTCCTTCTTATATGCTTAACGAACTGATACTCAAGGGAACTGGACAAACATATGATTCCATCCTAACAAGCGAGTTAAAAGAAAACTATTCATTCAATTACCTTTCTAATACGTTTTATAACACGCTTCATTTGGAAATGCATGACAGTGATATCATTTCCTTCGGCTTATGCAATGAGAAATGTTTAACTAGGGCAGGCCTTCTTTTTGCTGACTCAAACAATCTAAGGCAATCTCGAATTTTTTGCACAAGATGGAATGGGGTTGACAAAGTAAGCGAAGAAACCGTGCTGAATGATTTAGAGATAAACGGCTCTATCCTCAATCAACTCGATCGTGCCATGGACTTCTTTAGAGCAAATACAAGCAATAAATGGAAAAAAGAAAATGGAAACACAATCTATTTTCCAGACTATAATCAAGAAGCGATAAAAGAAGCGTTAGTTAACGCTATCATTCATAGAGACTATAACGTCATTGGCGCCGAAGTTGTTTTAAACATTTACGATGACAGGATCGAGATAACATCTCCTGGCGGTATGTTCTCTGGCAAATGCATACCTGATATTGTCGATTACGTCACTGAATCTAAAAGACGAAATCCAGTTATAGCTGATTTGTTTCACAGACTTGGTCTTATGAACAGGAGAGGGTCGGGTTTAGTAAACATCACAAACAGGACAAACAATCTTTTTAACGATGGAAAAAATCACGTCTTCTTCCATTCCGATAATGAGTTTTTTGTGGTACGAATCGAAAACGCGAACTATGAGGCAAGCCCTAACCAAAGAAAAACATCGCAAAAATCAAAAACAATGTCCAAGGACAATAAAACCAAGATATTGGATTTAATAAAAGAAAACCCTAATATAACAACGAAAGAAATGTCTATCAAATTGAATGTCTCCAGAAGCACAATCACACGTGTGTTAAAGAATTTGACAGAAAGCAAGATAATGA
>CAVGNL010000075.1:0-584 GCA_963630455.1 Prevotella sp. CAG:755 | reverse complement strand
ATTCTCTTCCTGAGACATATACTCTTTCGGTTAAGAATTATTTGCACGCTTTGAAAAACATTCATAGCTATAAAATTACTGAACGCGTTACCTCAAGCAATGTCGCTTACACGAATGTCGCGGAAATTACTTACAATCCATCCTATTATTACTATTCTTTTGATTCTAACTCCTATGGATATATCGCCGGGAAAGATGGCGTATATCAGGTAAACATCAATGATGATCTTCTTCTTGGTGGAGAGCTTTGCTTGGATTCTGAAGGAATGACTTATCCAACGATTTGGGGAAGTTCTCTATTTTCAAGCTTCGCGGATTTAAAAGACGATCAGATTGATTCGATGGCTGAAGGAACAAAGAACATCGACATAAAAGGGAAAAACAACAAACTCACCTTCCTTAAGATGTTTGGACTTGATATATCCAATTACGCGAATATCGCCGAATTCAAAGCAAGCATCGACGGGGCGGATGAACTTGCCTTGGAAATGAAAATTACTAACCCCTCTACCGGAGTTTTGATAACAATCAAGGCCGAGGTATCGGATTTATTGACGGCGACAAGCTATGAAATAGAAGATTTT
>CAVGNL010000074.1:0-2951 GCA_963630455.1 Prevotella sp. CAG:755 | reverse complement strand
GCCTATGAGGGCATCGAACTGATTTTTGCGATCATTTTGATTGCTTTCGTTGACGGAATATTCGATATGGCCAAAGAAAAAGAACATATCGGTCTAAATGCCATATCTAGTTTTTACCTTTTCGCTTGGCTAGTTGTTGGAGGCGCGCTCATCACCCCAGAGCTTATTGCCTTGCCCCAAAAACTTCATGAGCAATTCAATATTCAAAATCTTTTCTATTTTATGGAATTTATTTTTTTGGGACTAGGAATGTTTTGCTTTCTTTTAACCGTTTTCTTTTCAAAAACGAAAAACGCTTGGGGCGTCTTGATGGCCATTGGCATAGTTTGCATTGGCTTAAGTATCCCTTGCTCGATAGCGCAAGATTATTTGCCGTATGAAGGATACATTTCAATCTTAGAAACCCTTAGTCAAAGCGCACCTTTGGCTCCGGTGATATTTTCCTTGATTTCTGAGCACGATGTTCGTCAACTTAGAAGGAACGTTTATAAAGTATCTCGCTGATATTAAAAAACAAGATATTCACGTTAAAACTCGCTTATTTTCATTTTTTATTGTTTATTTTAGCGTTGCTTTTTGCTTTTTGCGTGCGCCTTGTCGATCAATCATGCTAATATTACTTTGCTATCGGAGGAAAGTATGAACGTATTGTCGTTTCTTGTGCCAAAAACCAAAACCAAATTTATCGAAGATGACGCAAGTTTAAGGCAAGCGCTCGAAAAGATAGATTTCTATAAATTTAGCGTTGTTCCTTTGCTTGATAAAAACGGTAAGTATTTAGGCACGATTTCCGAGGGAGATTTCCTTTCTTACATTAAAAATCAATGTGATTTGGATTTGAGAAAAGGCGAGAACGTCAGAGTTATTGATATTCCTCGCTATAGATCGTATAAAGCTTTGAACATCAACGTAGAGTTTGCTGATGTTGTTGAGCTTTTGATGGAACAGAATTTTATTCCTTTGGTTGACGATCGTGAAATGTTCATTGGGATTGTTCCTCGAAAAACAGTTCTTAGTTATTTTTATATAAACAAAACGAAATAGAAGCCTAAAAACGTATTTTCTAAGTTCAATCTTAATTATAAATTAAGCATTGAATTTTTTACTTCCCATTGTGATAATTTTAAAGATTGTCGAGGTAAGGAAATGAAGAAAAAAATATTGATACTGCCATTGTTGAGTGTTGCTCTTTTATCAAGATGCAACTTGAATATCTTTGATTTTATCGACGGAGGAGATCAGGGCCACAAAGAAGCCAAAGCGGATGATCTTTCTAGTATCCAAGAAGGCAATCTTTACTACGCCAAAGAATCAGGGAATGACTTCGTGACCACAAGTCTTTTAACTAATGGCGCAAAACTCCCTTATAGAAAAATTGGCGACGTTCCTTACGTGACAATGAGCACCGCTCTTGCCTTGGTTGCTCCGGATAACGCCAAGGTTTCATCAAACATATCCGGTAACATATACACATACAAATTAACCACTTCACGTTACGTTTCGACGATAAAAGTCGATTCAAGCAACGATACGTTAACTTTTGATGATTATGACAAATTCTCAACCTCGATCATTTCTTATTCGCAAATAAATGGGATTTGTTCAATTGCCGAACAGCCAGAATCATATATCACACACGCCAAAGATGCTGATTATGTCGCCGGCAATGAAACCGTTTTTGATTTAAAAGGCCATTCCTTAGACATCATTGCCTTTAATGAGGAAGTCTATTTACCGTTTGCGATTGTCTCTAGCACTTTTTTCGAGCCGGCGGCAATGTCATTTGCTTATAACGGAAATGATTTCTATTTACTAAATTATACTTATTTCGCGAAAACGGGCATAAAAGAAGCCGTCTTATCTTCTTATGCCAATAGTTTTTATAGTGGTGCGTTAAACACTAAAGGCAGAACGGCAGATTTTGCCGCCTTCAACTATAACGCATTGTGTTATCAAGTTGATTATTTCTATGGTTTTTCTGATAAGGGATATACGCCTTTGGATACATATCTTGGAAAAAAATACCCTGCAATAAAGGCAAATTTGAAATCTACAAACAACGATAAGTATCAATCGGCTGTCAACGATCTTTTCTATGGCGTGCTAGGTGACGGACACACAGGAACAAGAAGTTACTCATCGGTTTTCGGCGATGGCACTAACGACATCACCAAAACAAGTTTCTCTGATAGATACATACAATTGACTGAAGATTTAAACGAACTGAAAAAAATACGCACGCTCTCATTAGGGGAAACCGTCAAAGCCCTGAGCTACGAAAGCAATACGGCAATCATTCGCTTCGATTCGTTTGTTTCCGCTTATAAGCTACTAACCGCTCAAACCGTGACTAAATATTATGAAAGCGATAGCTTTGCCATGTTCTATGCTTACTTTAAGAGCATTGAGCAAAAAGGAAACATCAAAAATATCATCATTGATTTGTCTTTAAACGGCGGAGGAGCAGCCGATGCGTTAGTAGGAATCTTAGGCTTTTTGACAAATTCCGTTGATATTAATATCTATAATCCTCTCACCAAAAGCAAAACCAAACTTCATTATGCCGTTGATACGAATTTTGATGGTAAGGTGGATGCCTCTGATTTAATGACGAGCAAATATAAATTCTATATTCTGACTTCTAACTATTCGTTCTCTTGCGCGAACCTTTTCCCAACCGTTTGCAAAGAAAGCAAGCTTGCGACGATTATCGGTGAAAAGAGCGGCGGTGGAGCTTGTGTCGTTCGCTCATCTGCTACAGCCGATGGCATAATGTTCAATATGTCTGGTACATCACGCTTATGCACAGTATCAGAAGACGGCACATTTACAGACAACGACAATGGGGTTGCTCCAGATTATACAAGCCTCAATCGTAAATATTTTTACGACAACAAAACTCTGGCTTCTTTTGTCGAAAGCAAATAATCATTGGCAAAATCGCTTAATGT
>CAVGNL010000073.1:1019-4523 GCA_963630455.1 Prevotella sp. CAG:755 | reverse complement strand
ACGTTATCCTATTCCTCATATGCACTCCTTTCATAAATCGAAATCATTTTCATTTGATTCTCATCTAGATAAGAAATCGATTTTAAATATCGTAATATCTCACCGTTTATGGCTATTTCTTTTGAAATATAAACGTAATAGTTAAGATGATGAGCGATATCATTTAGCAATTCATCTTTTTTGAGATTAGGATTTCCAAGCATCGCAAGCCTAGCTATTCTATCAGGCATCGCCTCTACGTCTTTCGCGTGTATTGTCGTTAATATAGGATGCCCTGACATCGCACTTGTTAGAGCATCTAGCATTTCCTCTCCCCTTGCTTCAGAAATGACGATGTAATCTGGGTTATTTCTTAAGGCGTTTTTTATTAATGAAGAAAAAGAAGCGTTTTTCAGAGATTGCTCGTTTACAAGCCATGTTGTCAAGTCGATATTTGGTATTTCAAGCATATCTAATTCTTCAATGTTATCTATAACGATAACGCGCGAAGATTGTTTCATATGATATAGGCAATATTTTTCAAATTCCGTCTTTCCTGAACTCGTTATTCCTCCAATAATGATTGATTCGTTTTTATCAAGCAGATCTTGAATTATCCTTCGACTATTCTTATCCATAAAAGAAGAAGATTCGTCAATTTGGCATCCTTTGTTCTCGATTCGAAGTGAAAAGGTGAAAACTTTTTCATTAGCCGCCCTTGCGAGCGAAGAATTTACGGCGTTTAGTCGATATTTTCCAAAACTAACATCAAGAATTGGATTAAGGAAAGAGAATTGCCTTTCTGTGGTGTTGGCAATTTGACGCAAAAAAGAGCCTACCGTTGCATTGTCGACATTCAAGTCGCTTTTCTGCCTTCCTTTAGAATTTGTTACGTAATAAAGCTCATTGCCATTGAACGAAACGTCTGTCAATCCATCTAATTGTAATAACGGCGATAAAAAAGAGTCTTCAATGAATTTCACTGGGTTCGATGGCATCACTTCTTCTCCTTTATCACAAAACTTTTGTCATTCTCATAATGAAAGGAAATGTTAAAATCAGCTGAAAAATAAAGAGTCACCCTTTGATAGCGGTTGCTTTCCTTTCCACTGATTATATACGGGTTTGAAAAAACGCTGTTAATTTCATAATTTCCTTTGTAATAAGGTTCAAGATTTGTTTTAAAATACGACCTAACAACCCTGTTCCAATATGATTTATAAAAATATGGCCCAGTTTCAGCCTTTGTTCCTTCATCCTTAGCATATACTCCCGTTTGAGCGACAGAATAATCGAATCCATCAAAGACGCGTTTAAGTTTTCCTAAAGTTGTCGCATAAGAAAACATTTGAATGCTGAAGGAAAAGATTAAGGTTATTAATAAATAATTCATCATAATTCTTCCTCCACGTAGTAAGAGGCGCTTTTGTGCGATCCAAAATAATTTTTACTCTTCGTATAAGAAAATTTAGCTGTTATATCTACTAGCCCGATCGGACCGGAATTAAGCAATTCAATTTGAAAAACGAATTTTGTGGGTATATTTTCCTCTATCGCCGGTAAAGGAACTTCGTTATACACTTGATAATAATTTCCCCTGCCGCCATTCGGAACTGTCATGCTATCATAAACTTTTCTTCCATCACTGCTCATGTAGAATTGTTTTTTGGGGTAAAAGGTGATGTAAGTTCCATCAAAACTTCTTCTGAGAGGGATTTTGTACCCTTTTTTCCCATCATATCCAATAGTTGGTTCGCCTAAGTTATAACGTTCATAGCCATCGTAGATAAAAAGATTCATATCCTCATCGTTGATGATTAAATCGCGATTATTAGCGTTACCAAATTGTGTTAAGCTCATTTTTAAGGGGATTTTAAATGACAAGCCGTCAATCTCTCCGCGCGATTCTTTTGAAAAATCGTTCCAATCATGGAATTTCCCTCCTAAAACAGAATCAGCCTTAGCTTTCCAATCCTCCCCTCCATATCTAACTTTTCGATGATATTCTTCTTCATTATATGTTGTATTTCTGAGTACATAGGTCGAGGCAACATATTTCCCTATTTCCAAATGATAACGATTCCCAGAATTGAAAGTTGAAGGTATATACATATAAAATACTTCACCTTTATATGTCGTAGGATGCTCATCGACGTATATCCCTAAAGCGAAATTAGCTTTGAAAATTTTATAGCGATAATCAGTTGATATTCCATGGTCGGCGAGCGCGCTTTTTAAGGATATGTTGCAATTGAAATATGAACCTATGCTACCTGATATATATCCGCTTCGATAAACCTCGTAATATTTGCAACCGACGTCTCCAGCTTTAAAAGCTGCTTGGTTTCCATATACATAATAAAGGCGGACCTGAATCTTTCTTGACGTTTTTCGAACAAAACGGCAATTCAATTTCCAAGCGTTTTCCTTCCCTTCCGTCAATATCGGAAAATCTCTTTCCTCAAAATAACCATAGGTAGAGGCGATCTTAGATGCGTTAGAATCAGTCACCAAAACGTATTCGTTATCCGTTGAAGAATGGACGGTCTCATCGTTAATTGCCCCAAGCAAAAACGGCAACAAAATAGGAAACAGCAATTTTCTTATATCTTTTTTCATATTATCTCCGTTTGATGAGATGAGAAATTTCTTTAATTGTTTCTTTTTTCGCCCTCATATAGGTTCTCGAATTGCAAAAAGAAAGGTACCAAAACCTATAATGCCTCCCTTTTTCAAGAAAGTCGTTCACAAATATCTCTTTTTCTAAATCATTAAGCGAATCATAGGCTGCCGCCGTTCGCAAAACGTATCTTCCAGAGACATTAAGATGATTTTTTCTTATTCTTTCTCTTGGGAGTTCATAAATATGGGTATCGGCGCTAAAGCCGATATTTATTAACGCTTGTCTATAAACGGCACCTACTATGTACCCAAACGCATAATATCCATTTTTCTTCACCGAAAATTCCACTTCCATTTTTCTCACCTTCACCTATAGAAAGACCAAGAGTTTGCAAAAATGCCATTTTTAAGTAAAAAAATTAAAACTTTATATTATAATGTTTGCATGATTTTACTGATAGGCGCCTCAGCAAGCGGGAAAACGGAAATATCAAAATGTCTTGCCGTTAAATACGGCATCACAAAAGCCATAACGCATACAACAAGAGCTCCGCGCAATGGCGAGGTTTATGGAATAGATTATTACTTCGTTGATGAAGAGGGATTTAAACAATTAGAAGCTAAAGATTTTTTCGTCGAAACGACTTTCTATAACAATAATTACTACGGATGTTCAAAGGGAGAAATAGCCGATGATAAGGTTGTCGTCGTTGATCCTAATGGTCTCCGTTCTTTTTTAGTGCTAAAGGATAAGTCTATCGTTACTTTCTTTTTGGAAACAGATGAGAAAATGCGAACACTTAGAATGAAAAAAAGAGGAGACGATGAAGCTAGCATATTTAAAAGAATCGAAAACGACAGAGTTGCTTTTTCTCCCGATAAAATGAATGGCATTGATTTCTT
>CAVGNL010000073.1:0-1009 GCA_963630455.1 Prevotella sp. CAG:755 | reverse complement strand
AAAAAAAAAAGCATCGATGCTTTAACCGAACAAATCTATAAGGATTATCTTCTTAAATTAAAGGAAAGAGGGATCGAAAATCCCAATATACTAGTTAAATGAGCACTATTTGGAACTTTTATTTATCACACGAATAAAAGCTTCTTTTACGGTGTATTTGTCGACAGAAGTGACTTTTACATAAATGTTTGCAACCCTAAATGCATCTCCGACTTCAGCGAATCTTCCCAAATGATCGATGATCCAGCCACTTACAGTCGTATAATCATCAGGCAAAAGCTTATCGGGGTCCAATCCCATTTCATTATAAAAATCATCAATATTCATCGTGCCTTTTACGTAATAAGTATTTCTTCTTTCGCCTTTCCGCAAATCATTCGTTGGCGAGTCTTTCTCATCCCACATTTCGCCAACGAGTTCTTCAAGAATGTCTTCCAACGTGATTATTCCTTCAACGCCCCCGAATTCATCACGCACGATGGCGATATGATGTTTGTTCTTTTTCATAAGCGCCATGGCTGAGGAAATAGTCATCGTTCTAGGCACGTCAACAATCGGCAAAAGAAAATCCTTGTAATCTACCTTGCGTCCTTTGACAAGTTCTCTAAGCAGCGTTTTGACAGGAATATAACCGAGCACATGATCGATATTTCCTTTATAGACAATTATTCTCGAGTGATGAAATGCCCCTTCTTTTTTAATGAAATTCTCAAACGATTCATCTGTATCATATCCAAAAACATTAATTCTTGGCGTCATAACCTCATAGCAACTAGTCTCCTTGAAATCAATCGAACGATGTAGCAATTCCGACTGTTCTTCATCAATCAATCCTTCTTCCTCGATTGTATTTACCATCGCTTCAAGTTCCTCATCGCTTGCAAGAGGGTTTTCTTTTCCACTTTTGCTTATGAAAGGCGAAGATAAGAAGGAAGCAAATTTGTATGAAGGCCAAACAAAAGGAAAGAAAATTATCGAAATGACCTTCATGAAAGGAAGGAAGGCTTTG
>CAVGNL010000072.1:2238-4613 GCA_963630455.1 Prevotella sp. CAG:755 | reverse complement strand
GGATATAGCTTATGATAATCTGGAGAAAAAATACGGTTATCATGGAACAAGCGCTTTTTCTATCTATTTTGAAGGAGAAAAAGGCCATACTGAGATGATGAAACTTCTTGATGGGGTTCATATGCATCCATTAAAAGAAGTCTTTGGCAAATGTATTGCCAAGATCGAAGATTATGAAACATCGATTTCTAAGGATCTTATCACCGGTGAAGCATCAAAGATAGAATTAGAAAAATCTAATGTTGTTCGTTGGATTTTTGAAGATTCTTCGTGGATTGCCATCCGTCCATCAGGAACGGAGCCAAAATGCAAATTCTATATCGAAGTCTATCAGAAAAAGAAGGATGGATTAGATGAAGTGACTAATGGAATGGTATCTTCGCTCAAAGAACAGCTCCATTTGAAGTAATTGCAATTTTTCAAATTTCTTATCAATAAAAATATCTTATTCGAAGATTTTTAGGATTTTCTTTATAAAAAAGTTTTTAATATTTTGTTTGCGAAAAAGTAATTGATTCTGAGAAAAGCATCTCTTTCTCGATGGAATTAACGTCTTTCCATGAGCGCATTTCGGGATCCCTTCCTTCGTAAATCGCCATTCCCCACCATGGCTCGATGCAAACAAAAGAAGACTCTGTTGCTGGAGACCATATAGCAATATATGGGGCTTTTGTATGATAGGTTAAAGAATATCCTAATCCTGTATCAAGAACTAATTCATCTAACGGCCTCTCAAGTAAAATTGTATCGTATTTAGCGAAATCATTTTTGGAAAGAAGATAGTCTTTCTTTTCCAAAAAGGAAATTGGTTGGGCGCAGAATGAGCCATTTCTTCGAGGATAATAAAAGATATCGCCATTTCCTAAATGAAGAATCGATTTGCCAAAATCAACTATATATCCGGCATGATCGGCGATTTGAAAAGGCAATTCGCCTTCGCCGTCGTTTATAACGAGATATTCCCTTTTAAGGGTCATTTCATTTAAGGAATAAGTAATTCTTAATGTGAAATGAAAAGGATAAGATTTAAACGTCTCTTCGTTGTCTTTGGCTTCCATGACGATTTTTGTGCCAGTATTTTCAATTTCCCGGAAAGCGGAGGTTCTAATGAAACCATGTTGCGTAGGGCACGATAATTCTTTTCCGTCTATCTTATAATAACTATCAGGACCAATGAATGGGAAAAGGACAACATCATGATGCTTCCAAACTTCATTGGCTTGGTAGAGGAGTTCTAGGTTTGTTTCTTTGGCTATAACGTGAAGCAATTCTCCTCCTAAGAGAGAGGCCTCAACTTTCAAATATTCATTTTCAATGATTGGCATGAGAATATTTTAATCTTTTATCGTCGGTAGCGTGAATAAGAAATAATTTTAGCTTAGTCATTTAGAAGAAATGAACCCAACATGTTTCGGGTTATTAATATTTCCCCGTGTGGCAAAGAAAGAGAAATGAGGTTATCCTTTTAGGAGAAAATAAAAAGAAAGGCAAGAAATATGCGTAAATTTGAAATAGCAAAAGGATTTGAAAAAGAAGATGTGCTTATTCCTCAAAGGGCAACTAATAAAAGTGCTGGATATGATTTAAGAACCCTTGATGAATATACTTTAAAGCCAGGAGAATCCCATATTTTTAAAACTGGTTTAAAAGCGAAGATGGAAGAGGATGAGGTCCTTCTTGTTTTTCCACGCTCCTCTTTAGCCATCAAAAAAGGATTAAGGCTTTCTAATTCTGTAGCCGTTATCGATGCCGACTATTATGGTAATCCATCTAATGATGGACATATAATGGTTTCATTATTCAATTTTTCCAATCATGAAGTGAAAGTGGAAGCCCAAGAGAGAATTGCTCAGGGAATGTTTGTTAAATATCTTACAACGGACGACGATAAAGCGACAGGCGAGAGAAAAGGCGGAATAGGTTCAACGAAAGCAAACTAAGCTTTCTTTGTTTTGTATAGTTTGAAACTTGGGGAATCAAATTTCTCCAAGTTTTTAAATTTCATTTTAGCCATTTTGCAGACCCTAATCGCAGCGTGCTTCCCTGAAAATAAGGCGATAGGAAGTCCGCCTGGAGGCATGATCCATTGTCCAGAAAGAACGAAATTGTCGATTTCATCAAATTCTCCTTGTCTCATTAGACCTTTGGAATTCTTTGTCGTGACAAAAGACATATAAGCGCCTTTATAGGCGTTGCAATATCTTTCGTATGTTAGAGGAGTGGTTACATCCAATAATTCAATTTCGTTTTCGTCTATGCAAAAAGCTCGAGCCGATTCTTTTTTGAAAAATACACCGATTTTATTTTTTTCCTTTTCATAGTCTTCTTTACTTAATTTCTTAAAGAATTCGTAATCTTTAACATCGGTTTGAAAA
>CAVGNL010000072.1:0-2228 GCA_963630455.1 Prevotella sp. CAG:755 | reverse complement strand
ATCGTGAAAGAAGTGTATCCGTTTGAGGATAACTTTGGGTCAAAAGAGAAATTTCGTATGCAAAAATGGCTTATTTTTCCAGCAAGAAAAGATTGTTCTGGAAGAGGGCAATCAAGCATTTTAGGAAAAGAGGAGATGTCCTTTTTCGTTCTATATGATATTTGAACGGAGGAGAGCAATGGATAATCCCCCTCGTTTTCAAATCTGGATTCGAAAAAACAATCCTGGTATTTGTTGTCGAGCAAATCATGTAACGTATGGTGGGCATCACAAGAAGAGATGATGTAATCAGCCTTTATTTTTTCGCCATTGCTTAGCGCTATTCCTTTTGCTTTTCCATCTTCGACGATAATCTTTTCCACCGCGCATCCTAAGTGAAGTTTTCCGCCTTTGTTAAGAAACGTGTTTTTCACCCTGTTAATAAGCGCAAGGCTTCCTCCTTCAACCATTCCAGCATCATTCATGGATACGGCTTGGCAAATATAGAAAAAAGAGTGGACGTTATAGGATTTTGGCAGAAAACGAAAGAAGATATCGGCTAATTCCTTGCTTTTGAAACGAGAGCAATATTCTTCCAAGGAAACGTGTTTGTAATGAAGAAAAGGAATCGCCATAGGAAACATTCTTAAACCGTATTGAAGAAATTCGAAAAAATTCATATATTCCAAAGGTTTTGACGTTGGAATGGCAACAAAACGATAAAGCTTCACGTTATGAATGAAGTCATTAATCATTTTCTTATCACTTGGGAAATGTTTGAGCATTTCTGCTTTCAATAAATCCAAATCAGCGTAAAAAGTGAAAGTTTCGCCGTTTTTAAGAATAAATTTCGTTAAATAATCGGTTTGATAAATCTTGCTTCCTTCATCAAAGGCTCCTATATGCCTCCATAAAGGAAAAAGATCGCTTTGTGGATTCGTTCCGACAATCCAATGGGCGCATCCCTCGATATAGCTTCCTTTGCGATACCACCCGGTGCATTCTCCACCGGCAATATTGTGTTTTTCGTATATTTCTACGTCAAATCCGTTATCTAAGGCATATATGCCGCTCGAAAGCCCACTTACACCAGCTCCAATAATTATTAATTTGGGCTTATTTGTTTCCTGCATGCTGCTAGTGTATAGGAAGAAGGCTTAAAAGTCACGCAAATACTTTGCTTCATATTTGGAGAGTACCTCCTTAAATTGTTGTAAAATATGGTCATGATCACGATTTATTATTCTCCAAGTTGTTCTAGTTGTCGCAAAGTAAGGAAATGGTTTGATGAACAACACATACCCTATGTCGCAAAAGATATTTTTTCTTCTCTAACGGAGAATGACATAAAAAATCTTATTGTAAAATCGATAGATGGAACGGATGAAATCATTTCGAGACGCTCAAAAATCATTCAAGAGAATCATATAGATTTCGATTCGATGAAAGTCTCTGAATTAGTGGCTTTCATCAAAAAGAATCCCTCGGTTTTAAAAAGACCAATCATCGTTGATGATAAGCGCTTGCAAGTTGGCTATAACGAGGAAGAAATCGATATTTTCTTGCCGCAAGCTAGACGGATGGCATATATGTTTTGCAAGGAGTGCCCAAAACACGATGATTGCGAAGGAACCCCTGAAATTAACGATTAATCTCTCTTTTTGAAGAAATGGCGTTTTTCTTTCTGGCTTTCTGTGAATAACGTTAGTTCTTTATTGATATCGCCGAGGGATTTCTTCATAATCACGGCGTCATCGGATTCGTCGAAATGCCTGCCTTTTTCTTCTGAGATTTCTTTTTTGCTAGAGACATAAATCAAAGAAGCGGCAGCGGAAGAGGCCTTATCAGAATCTATATAGGAATATTTTTTCTTTTTGTACGACTTCAAGAATTCTATTAAGGAGGGGATTTTCTCATATTCTTCAATGCCTTTAGGCATTTCTGTTTTTTCGATTTTCTTGATAAAAGCCCTTCTTTCTTTTTTGTTTTCTAATAGATGTGCTCCTTGCTTTTTTAAATCATCAAACAAATCAAGCATCTCTTTATTAACGGGCGTTGCTTTGACTGCATTTTTATTATTCTTTTTTTCTTCCTCTAATCTATCAGCGTTCTCCAATAGCCAAAGCAGCCTTTTCTCTTGATCGGTATATGTTTTTTGATCCTCTTTTAGTTCTTTAACAAAATTTTTGTGATTGAAATTAAGAACGAATTGAAGGCTTTTGCTTGAGCGAATGTCTTCTTCGATAGCG
>CAVGNL010000071.1:2632-3462 GCA_963630455.1 Prevotella sp. CAG:755 | reverse complement strand
ATATAACTCAATCGTCCCGAATTTTCGAACGTCGTTATAACGCAAAGAAGAGCCGTCTGTGAAATCATAAATCAAAAGATCGTGTTTTTTCGCTTCGGTAGTTTTCTCTTCGAAAAAATATTTCCCTTCCATCCTCAGATGGGAAACGATGACTTTTTGATTGCTTAGATGAAAAATCAAATATTTAGCCCTTCTTGAAACACTAAGAAAACTTTCTCCGGGTAGAGATTTTAAGAAAGAAGAAGATCCGGTTAAAATGTTTTTATCGCGAAAGGAGCGGATGTCTTTGATTTTCTTGCCGGGCAAGAGGGAATTTAGGTAACGAACGATTGTTTCTACTTCAGGAAGTTCAGGCATATAAGTTAGTCCTTTGCATCATACCAAGAATGTCCAACGCCAGCCTCGACTGTCAATTTGACTGGCAAACTAACAGCGTTGACCATGATGGAAGAGATTTTATCTTTGACGTATTCAAGTTCATTTTGAGGAACGGCAAAAATCAATTCATCATGAATCTGAAGAACCATTTTCGTTTTCAGGTTTTCTTTTTCGAGGAATCTATCGATTTTCACCATGGCGATTTTGATCAAATCAGCCGCTGACCCTTGGACTGGAGCGTTTAGCGCCGCTCTTCTTGCGGCCTCTCTTTTGATATAATTCGGATCATTTATTTCGCGAAGATACCTTCTCCTTCCGAACATTGTCGTGACATAGCCTTTGCTTTCAGCATCGTGAATTATCTCATTGAGATATTCTCCAACTTCCGGATACGATTTGTAGAAGTTATTGATGACTCTTTTAGCTTCTTCGAAAGATGAGCCTATTTGTTG
>CAVGNL010000071.1:0-2622 GCA_963630455.1 Prevotella sp. CAG:755 | reverse complement strand
AAGCCCAAAAACCGTCGTTCCATAAATGATAGCAAAGTTAATGGCTTTGGCTTTTCTTCTTAAAGAAGAGTCAACTTCATCGACGTGGAAGATTCTTTTCGCCGTCTCGCTATGCAAATCATGATCGTTATTGAAAACATCGATATAAGCCTGACAATTGGACAAAGCGGCCAAAATTCTTAACTCAATTTGATGATAGTCAAGCGATAAAAGAAGGATGTTAGGATCATCATAATAGAAAGCCTCTCTGATTTGCCTTCCTTCTTCGTCTCTTGTGCTGATATTTTGAAGATTTGGCGACGAAGAGGAGAGTCGTCCTGTTGAGGTTTGGGCTTGATTGAAATATGAATGTATTTTCTTATCCTCTTTTATGTAGGGGATTAAGCCATCGATATAGGTGCTAAGCAATTTGGCGTATTTGCGGTAATTTAGAATCGCCGGAATAATCGGATGAGCGTGAAGCAAATCTGTTAAAGCTTCAACGGATGTGGAACCTCTTTTATTATCTGGAAGTCCGAGTTTTTTGTAGAGAATCTCCGAAACCTGTTTCGAAGAATTTATGTTAAATGTTTCTCCAGCGAGTGAATAGATTTCCTCCTGATATGTTTTTTTCTTCTTTTCGAATTTCTCTTTGAATTTCTCCAAATTCTCTTTATGAACGGGGAAACCTTCGATTTCCATTTTCGCAAGCACAATCATAAGAGGCATCTCGATATCCGTATAAAGAGAGTAGGAGTCTACGCTTTTTAGATTCTTGATGGCTTTTTCCTCCAAAAGCAAGGAATAATAAGCCATTTTAGCTGTTTTTTCTTTCTCGCCTTCGAGATCAAATAAACTGATTTCTTCTTTTTTCGAAGATATATCAATCCCGAAAGAGGAAAATACCAATTCAGGGTTATTATTTTGTGAGGAATCAAGAAGATAAGCGGCAAGAAGAAGATCGTTTTCGATTCCTTTTAAATCCAAACCGATCTCTTTTAGAACATAAATCGAGGCCTTCCCATCATAAACGTCTTTTTTTATCGATTCGCTTGCGAGAATCTCTTTCAAAAAATGATCGGTTTTTAAGTCATCATAGCTTTCATAATATGTTTTCTCTTTCGTGGAAAGACTTATTCCATAAAGTTTGCTTTCATGGTAGGAAGAATAATCAATATCCAAAGCCAGACCGATTTTTGTATCTAATTTGATATCTTTGAATGAAGAAACGGTTGTTATATCGATTTCTTCTTTTGCTCCATCATCGTTTTTTAAAGATATAGGCAATCGCGTCAAAAGCTGTTTGAGTTCGTATTTTTTAGCAAAAGCCGAGACTTCTTGGAAAGAATAGCCCTTATATTCCAATTCGGTTAGAGAGAAGGGGAGTTTTATGTCGGTTAGAATCGTTGCCAATTCATAACATTGCTTTCCTTGCTCGGAATATTCGACGATGTTTTGCCAAACCTTTCCTTTTTGCGTTGGCGCAACCTCAAGAATTTTTTGGAAGGATCCGTATTCTTGAATGAGTTTAACCGCCGTTTTATCGCCGATTCCGGGAATTCCCGGAAGGTTATCGCTTGAATCGCCTCTCAATCCTTTGTAGTCGATGATTTGGAGAGGGGAGAAGCCGAATTTTTCTTTCATGTTGCTTTCGGTTACTAAATCGGTGTTCGAAAGGCCGACCTTAAGAAGATTAACGGAGATATGCTCATCGATTAATTGGAGATAGTCCTTATCAGAGGTATATATCTGGACGTCGTATCCGGCTTTCGAGGCTGCTTTAGCCACGCTTCCGCATATATCATCAGCTTCGATTCCGCTTTCCTCGTAACAGATGATTCCTAAAGCCTTACAAAGTTCTCGAGAAATCGGAAATTGAGCTTTCAAAGGCTCTGGACAAGGCTTTCTATTCGCTTTGTATTGTTTGTATTCTTGCTTTCGAAAGGTGTTTGAATCCGCGTCAAAGCCAATAAAAATCGATTCTCCATCTTTAAAAGAAGAAAGCAATTTCGCTAGCATGTTGGCAAAAGCGAAAATAGCGTTTGTCGGTGTTCCTTCCTTTGTTGCCATTAGCGGTCCTTCGCCGTAAGAAGTCGCGTAATAGGATCTAAACAGCAAAGAATTCCCATCTATAACAAGTATTTTTTTCATGTTTTTCCTCCAAGCAAATGAATATCGTCGATGATATACGAGCCTTCTTTTCGACTGTCTTTGTGCGTTTTTACGAGAATGACGGAATCAAGACGCAAATAATTGTAATATTTTTCGTAGACATCGGAAAAGATGACGAATTCCTTCTCTGTTGATTCATCGTAGAGTTGCAAAAAAGCCATTTTTTTGCCGGTTTTGGTGTTTATTACGCGACGTGATTTAATTACTCCCGCCGTGATAAGGCTTCCTTGAGCTTCATCAAGCGACGATAAAGACTTTGCTTTATATTTTTCGATCTCCGAAGAATAAAGACTTAAAGGAGATGAGGATATCATCATGCCTAGGGCCTCGTACTCTCTTTCGAGATTAATCGCAGGATCATCTTCGATTTCTTCTAACATCGGTTTAGAAATTCCTAAATCTACGAGAAATTGCTGTCCGTCCGTTCCAAAAAGCATCTCGGCGTATTCCATCGCGCTATAGGCTGAAGCC
>CAVGNL010000070.1:0-4147 GCA_963630455.1 Prevotella sp. CAG:755 | reverse complement strand
CGCGGAGTAGAGCAGGGGTAGCTTGCCAGGCCCATAACCTGGAGGTCGGTGGTTCGAATCCATCCTCCGCAACCAGATGAATTCACATGTGCCAGAAAATGGCACTTTTTTGTTTATAAGATGAAAAACAATTGGTGAGTTTGACTATTTAAGACTTTAGGTTGATTTTCAAATTGATTAGCGTTAAATGGTTTTTGCGTATCATCTATACAATAAATGAGCGATGGCTTTTTCTTATTCCTTCTAAGATGTAAAATATTTCCGAGGAAAAACATATGCAGAATGAACTTCACGAAGGCGCTCTTTTAGATAAACGCGGAAATTTAGAGGAAAAAGGATTTGCTTATTCCTTAAAGAGAAAATACAACCGCAACGACATAAAAGCGAATAAGCTTCGAATAAAAGAGTGGGATTATTATTACATCAGTGACGAAAATTGGGGAATCGCTCTTACAATTGATGATAATTCATACATGGGTCTTGTATCTTTATCGATTCTTGATTTTATTAACGGAAGAGAAGTCGTAACAAAATCACCGATGTTTTTCTTCCCTAAAGGAAAAACAAATTTTCCACCAACAAGCGAAAAAGGCGACGTTATCAAAAAAGGCAAAGGGTATACATTCGCTTTTTATAACGATGGCATCGAAAGACATTTGGTGTGCAGCATGGATAAAGTGAATGATGACAAGAGTTTCCATTGCGACATCCTTCTTAGCCAAATAAATCCCAATTCCATGGTTATTGCCACGCCTTTTTTCAAGGAAAGACATTTTTATTACAACCAGAAGATCAACTTATTAGAGGCGAAAGGCTATTTTGAATTTGGCGATTTCAGGTATGATTTTGAAAAAGATGCCTTTGGAACTTTGGATTGGGGCAGAGGAGTTTGGACTTATAAAAACACCTGGTATTGGTCTTCGGCAAATGGGATATCAAACAATATGAAGGTGGGTTGGAATTTAGGCTATGGATTCGGCGATAACTCCAGGGCGACGGAAAATATGGTTTTTGTGAATGAAAAGGCATACAAATTGAACGACGTTTGTTTTTTGATTCCAAAAAATGGCAAAAAAGATGATTTTCTTTCTAAATGGGAAATAAGAAGCAATGATCGATGCATAAATCTAGTTTTTAC
This sequence comes from Prevotella sp. CAG:755, assembly GCA_963630455.1. Taxonomy (GTDB): domain Bacteria; phylum Bacillota_I; class Bacilli_A; order RFN20; family CAG-826; genus UBA4951. The sequence goes on along the minus strand of CAVGNL010000070.1, from coordinate 3,009 downwards.
TCCAATTTTCGATCGCAAAAGCAATACCAACGCAATCCTCATTCAATCCGATCAGCATCAAGTTTTCGGCCGTTTTAATGGATATTTCAAAATTGAAGGGAATAAAATAATCGAAATAAATAACATCCTTGGTTTTGCGGAAAAAGTCATGAATCGTTGGTAGGCAAATTTGCCTCTACTAAATTTGTTTAGTAGAATAGAATTCCTTAAGGCTAGGCCTAGGGTATGATAGCAAAGGAGGCGAGAGATGCTAGTAACGGTTGTCGCGGACGTATTTGGGAAAGCTAATAATGGCACGACGATTGCCGCCATTCATTTAATCGACGCCTTAAAGAACGCTGGGCATCAAGTGCGTATCGTTTGCCCTGACGAAGATAAAAAAGGAAAAGATAATTTTTATATCGTAGGAACTTATTGGGTCGGCCCTTTTCAAACAATCGTGGATAAAAATGGTGTCTCATTGGCCAAGCCTGATAAAAAAACTCTTTCTGAAGCTTTGGAAGGATCGGATGAAGTCCACATCATGATGCCTTTTGCAGTGGGAAGAAAAGCCTTGCAAATCGCCTTAGAAAAAAAGATACCGGTTTCAGCTGGATTTCATGTTCAAGCAGAGAACGTGACTGCCCATTTCTTCAATTTCATGAATTCCCGTTTTGCGAATCAATCGGTTTATAAATATTTTTGGAATAAATTCTATAAAGACGTTGATGCGATCCATTACCCAACGCAATTCATAAGGGATACTTTTGAAAAAGCCGTAAAACACGAAACTCCTGGATACGTAATTTCCAATGGCGTTAGTTCTGATTTTCACCATCTATCTATTGAGCGAGATCTTGAATTTAAAGATAAATTCGTCATTTTAATGACAGGAAGATATTCAAAAGAAAAGAAGCAAACATTATTAATTAAGGCTGTTTCCAAATCTAAATATAAAGACAAGATAAAAATAGTTTTCGCTGGTTCCGGGCCACGGGAGAGCGAGATGAAAAGATGCGCAGCCAAGTGTGGCATTGAGCCTAAATATGCCTTTTTCGCAAAAGAAGAGCTCATCCGTCAAATAAACATGTCAGATTTGTATGTCCACACTTCGGAAATTGAAATTGAGGCTATATCTTGCCTTGAGGCGATTTCTTGCGGGATCGTCCCTTTAATTAACGATTCCCCCAAATCAGCAACGAAAACTTTCGCCTTATCTAAACGCTGCCTTTTTAAACTAAACGATGTCAATGATTTAACGAAGAAAATTGATTACTGGTATGAGCATCCAAGGGAAAAGAAACTTCTCGCTAAAAAATACGAAACATACTGCAACCAATTTAATTTTGATATTTGCATGCAAAAAATGGTAAAGATGATCGAAAATACCGCAAAAATAAAAAAATAAAACGATGAAAACAAAAAAGACAATCTATTATTCAGATCCAATAAATGATGATTTTTCGGGGAGCAAATTTAAAAACGTCCCTTTGCCAAAGAATTATAAATTTTACGTTTGGCGTCCTGTTTACTGGGTTTTTCAGGAATTTTTGTTTTACGTCATCGTCGTTCCGATTTTTTATCTTATCGCTAAGGTAGGATGGGGATATAAGGTTCTTGGAAGGAGAAAATTAAAAAAAGCTCATATTGGAAGGAAAGGCTATTTCATTTATGGCAACCATACGACTAGGGCGGATTCTTTTTTGGGCCCAATAGGGGTATGCCTTCCTAGGCATTCTTTCATCATCACTTCCGATAACGTCATGCAACATCGCGTTTTGATACCTCTATTAAGGATGTTAGCGGCTATCCCATTGCCTTCTTACCCAGAACAAGTGGAGCCTTTTAACGAATGCATCAAGAAAAGATATCGTCGCGGGAATCCGATCATCATTTTTCCCGAAGCGCATATTTGGCCATATTGCACTCGCATAAGACCATTCCCTGAACAATCTTTTACCTACCCAGCTCAACTTGGGGCGCCGGTTTTTGGGATGTGCGTAACTTACGAAGAACACAAAATTTTAAAATTTCTGAAGCCTAAGGCTATAATCCATATTTCAGATCCCTTTTACCCTGATATGAGCAAGCCTCTGGGCGAAAGAGTGCATCTTTTACGTGAAGATGTTTATAGATACATGGAAGACACTTCATCTTCGCTTGATAATGTTGAATATTGGCGTTATGTCTACAAAAAGAAAAACCTGAATGCCGATGAGAAAAGCGCTGATAATTAGTCAGTGTTTATTGATGTGCGAAATTATCAAAAACTTAAGCGTTTTGTTTTTCTAACTGAGAAGTCTATTTTATAATTTCTTTGCAAAGGAGAAACTTTTATGGAATTAAAAGGAAGCAAAACAGAAAAAAATTTAAAAGAGGCTTTTGCAGGTGAAAGCCAAGCACATACGAAATATCAATATTTTGCCAGCAAAGCCAGAAAAGAAGGATATGAGCAAATTGCCGCAATTTTCGAAGAAACAAGCGGCAATGAGAAAGAACATGCCAAAATTTGGTTCAAATACCTTAACGGCATCGGAACAACGGAAGAGAACTTAGCTAGCGCAGCCGCTGGTGAAGATTATGAATTCACCGATATGTATAAGCGCTTTGAAGAAGAAGCAAGAGAAGAAGGCTTCATGGAAATCGCCAACAAATTCAGAATGGTTGGGCTTATCGAAAAAGAGCATGAAGAACGTTACAAAAAACTCCTCGAGAAAGTTAAAGGAGGAGTTGTCTATGTCGGTGATGATTTAAGTGTTTGGAAGTGCCGCAATTGCGGGCATATCGTAATTGGGAAATATGCTCCAAAGATTTGTCCTGTCTGTGGCCATAGCCAATCCTTCTTCGAACTCCGCGCTTTAAATTATTAATCGATATGTTTTCAAGATAAGAGTCTTAACGGCTCTTATTTTTTCTTATTTTATAAAATTATCTTGCAAAAGAAGCAAAAATATAGATAATATTCTTTGCGTCTTGGACCATTGGTGTAGCGGCCTAACATGTCTCCCTGTCACGGAGAAGACCACGAGT
>CAVGNL010000069.1:0-3428 GCA_963630455.1 Prevotella sp. CAG:755 | reverse complement strand
GCGGCGGATTTGATAGTGGGGCAAACTCTGAAAGCTCCTTTGATGGCGACGCTTTAGCAAAACTTGGAATAGTAACCGTCTTTATTCAATATCGTGTTGGAGTTTTCGGCTATTTCACCCATCAAGATATTTCAAAAGAATATGGCCATGAAGGAAATTTTGGCTTTGATGATCAAATAACGGCTTTAAAATGGATAAAAAAACACATTTCTGATTTCGATGGCGATTCAAATAACATTACCGTAATGGGTCAAAGCGCAGGAGCGATGTCTATTCAGTGTATGCTGCTTTCTGAAAGATGCAAAGGTCTTTTTAATAAAGCGATAATGATGTCCGGCGCAGGAAAGTTCCCTTCAATGGCAACGCCAAAACCAGTAGAGGAGAGAAGAGAGTATTGGTTGGAAGTGATGAATGAATGTTGTTGTAAGACTCTTGATGAATTCAAACGAATAGAGCCCAAGAAGATTTTTGACGCTTTAGAAATAATCAAGCCAAGAAGAAAAGACAACCAAATATCAACAATGACGATGGTTGATCGTTATTATTTAGAGAAGCCACAAGAAGAATTGTTTAAAAACAAGGTAGAAACACCAACGATAATTGGATTTACGAATAATGATATGTACACGATAATTCTTGCACACATGGCTCTTAAATACGCAAAGAAAAACAATACATATTGTTATTATTTTGATGTCGATGCAAAGGGCGATAAGAACAAAGCTTTTCACTCTTCAGATCTGCGCTACATGTTTGGTACTTTAGACAAATCTTGGCGACCATATGACAAGAAAGATAAAGCTGTTTCAGAGATGATGATGCAATATGTTGCTAATTTCGTAAAAACATCTAATCCAAACGGAGAAAATCTTCCTTTTTGGGATAAAAAGAAAGGAAAGGCTCTACACGTTACGTTAGACGGGTCTAAAATGAGTCGTCCAAATAAATGGAAACTTTTTAAAAACACCTTTCTTGGAGACCCTAAATAATGAAATACAGACATCAATTTGCGTTAATTGAAAAAACACCCGCTTCGAGACTATATTATTCAGACGGAAAATACGTGCGATTGGATTTTTTTAAACATATCTTGCGCGTTGCTATCTATAAAGACGAAGAAACTCTTTTCCCAACATTTTCTATTTGCCCAGGAGAGATGGCCATGCATAAATTCGGGCGTAGACGTTTGTCAAATGAAGGGCTAGAAAGTTTGTTTCAAGAAGATGAGAATGTATTTAAGATTGATGATATTACGATTAAACTCGATTTGAATAATTTTCTTCTTAGCTATTTTAAGAATGATAGAAAATTATTTTCTGATAGAGAGATTCTCGCTTATAACTTCGAGGAGGAAATGGGTAAAGGAAGCTATCATTATCTTTCTCGAGAAAAAGACGAGCATATTTATGGTCTAGGTGACAAAACAGGACCTGTTAACAAGAACCTTTGCTCATTTAAACTAGAAACGTTTGACGCTTTGGGATTCAATGCCAATAAGAGTGATCCATTATATAAGCAAATACCTTTTTTCATCTGCAAGAACTCGGTTGGATCATATGGTATTTTCTACGATACATACGCTAACGGAGAAATTGATTTTGGCCGGGAACACAATAACTATTATGAACCATATAAGCATTTCTATTCCGAAGAGGATTCGCTTGTCTATTATGTTATCTTCGGCAACGTCGAAGAGATTGTTGAAAGATTTGCCTATTTAACAGGGAAATCATTTCTGCCGCCAAAATGGAGCTTTAAGTATTGCGGGTCAACTATGGCCTATACAGATTCCTCTCATCCTATACCTGAATTTAAGGAGTTTGTTAACAAATGCCAAGAATACAACATAGATTGCGGAGGTTTCTATTTATCTAGTGGATACACTCAGATTGGAGACAAACGTTGCGTTTTTCATTGGAATAAAGAAAAATTTCCAAACCCCAAGGCTTTTGCTGATGATTTTTTGAAATTGGGCATTCATTTTTTGCCAAATATAAAGCCAGCGTTTCTCACAACGCATCCTTTGTATAAATATATTGAGGAACATGGATGGTTTTTGCGTTATTTGGATGGCTCGCCATATGTCTTTCCTTTTTGGGGCGGAATGGGCAGTTATTTAGATTTTACGAACAAAGAAGCTTATGATTTTTGGACAGACTGCGTGAAGAAAAACCTCGTTGATTTGGGCTATGAATCGATTTGGAATGACAACAATGAATATGATATTCATGATGAAGATGTTTACGCTGACGGATTTGGACATCCGATTAAGGCAAAATTAATCCGACCATTGTTCTCTTTATTAATGGCTTCAGCCTCTAATGAAGCTGTCGATAAAAGAAAAAGGCATATGGCGGTCACGCGTTCTGGCGCCGCTGGCTTTCAAAGGATTAGCCAAACTTGGACAGGCGATAATAATACCTCTTTTGAAGATTTTCGTGGTAACCACAAAATGGCCATGACCTCAGCCCTGACCGGCTTTACTTTTATTGGCCAAGATATTGGAGGGTTCGCCGGAGAAAAACCAAGCGAGGAACTTTTCCTTCGCTGGATAGCTTATGGGATTTTCACGCCAAGGTTCACTTTGCATTCATGGAATCCAGACGGCTCTTCTACGATGCCTTGGCTATATCCACAAGCTAAAGAAAAAGTAATTAGGCTTTTTGAATTACGGAAATCTCTTTTGCCATATCTTTATAGCGAGGCAATGGATGCCATAGAGAATTATCACCCAATGATTTACCCTGTTTTTCTTAAATATCCAGAATTCAATGAGGAAAGTGACTTGTTTTTTTCGGGCAAGTATATTTTGAGCGCGCCTATTTTTGATGAAGGAGCAAATGAAGTTACGTGCGATCTTCCTGATGGATATTGGTATTATGGGACAAAGCGAATATCTGGAAAACAAATTATTCATAACTCTTCAGGAGACTTACCCGTCTACTTTATCAAAGAAGGCAGCATCATTCCTCTCCAAGAAAATAGCGAACTAGTTTTTAATATCTATCCGTTAGAGGAAGGAGTGTTTGAGTATCGTTTTTATGAGGACGATTCAACACTAGAAAACAAATATCGATTAATAAAAGTCGCCTGCAAGCAAGATGATGTATTAATCGAAGGCATAAAAGGAAAAGAAAAGGTTAAATTAATTGATTTTAAGAATCGAAGCATCAAATTGATTTGATGATATCAAGATCACTTATCGCTATAGGTTTTTATAAAAGCGCCAATACAGCTTTTCTTGCTGTTGAATGATGCATAATTATCGTATAAACAAATTTTTGTTATATCAAAATTTGGTTCGACATTACGGATCTCGTTTTCTAATTTTTTAATTACTTTTTCCGAAGTAAGAAGTTCGCCAGAAAGGATTATGCTTTGTAAAGAAAGCAACGAATCGGCATTGCATAATGCAAAAGATAGTACAC
>CAVGNL010000068.1:0-3966 GCA_963630455.1 Prevotella sp. CAG:755 | reverse complement strand
TTCTTACCCAATGCGAAAACTTCCATATAAATAACATTACTTTTGATATCAATCCTTCACCGACGATCACCGGAACCGTTATCAAATCGGAAGAAGATTCATCAAATGGTTATATCTATTTAAAACCAGATGATGGATATGACTTAACCAATTCTGAATATGAGAAGTACGATTTGAAAAAAACTGGTAGTTATGCGGAATATTATTATGATGAAGAGTATCAAGCGTATGTCCCAGATCGTTCTGGAAATTTATTCTACAATCCTGGTTTGAAGGATTTATCATACGATTCTTCAACCGGACTATTGAAAGTCACCCTATCTAAATCTTTCTTTGCGGATACCTATAAAACACCTGAGGTTGGCACGATCGCCTCTGTTGCTTTCCAAGTATATGAAAACCACGGTTTTTATTTCAAAGAATGCATAAACACATACATGGAAAACGTAACTACATATACAGTAGGCGGAATGGGGCTTAGAACAGATGGCGGAAAAAACATCTATCTAAACCACGTTAATTTTATTCGTGAGCCAGGAAGCAAACGCCTTCTTACCTGCACGGCAGATATCTTACATACTTGCAATCTAGAAGGAGAAGCAATCTTTACGAATTGCGTTTTAGAAGGGAGCCATGATGATGCGATAAACGTTAAGTCTTTCTACACGACAATTAACGCAATCAAGGGCAGTGTTGTCACCGTAAATCAAACGCAAAGCGAAACCACGATCAATTTCTCCGTTGGAGATAAAGTTGATGTCTATGATCCAACGGGCATGAAATATAAGAGCACCTACACAGTCGTTGCTTTAGAAAAAATAGGCACTAGTTATGATTTGACTCTAGACCGTAACGTGCCATCAAGAGGTAGCAATAGCTATGTTGGCTTTAATTTAGGAAACGCCACGAAAGCTACGCATCTCACTTTAGATAACTGCGTAATTAAAAACAAAAGAAACCGGGGCATCCTTCTTCAGGGGAGAGACTCCGTAATCAAAAATTGCACTTTTTCTAACGTTAATATGGGCGCCATTCAAATTCTTGGAGTCGATGATACATTTAAAGAAGCAATCGTTCCGGAAAACGTCAAGGTTTTCAATACGAAATTCTTAAATTGTTGGGATGATCTTCATGTTTTCACTTGGGATAAAAGCGCAAATTCTACAATGGGTACATTGAAGAATGTTGATATCTATAACAACTTCTTTTACCACGACGTTGGAACAACTCTAAAGCTTCAAGGAGTAGGAAATATCAATGTCATAAACAACCTATTCTACGAAACTTCATCAAAAAATTACTCTTGTAAGATAAGTTATGCACAAGATGTTCTTTTAAAAGATAATTCCACATATTTCGATAAGCAAAAAATCGGATACAATTTCGCCTCCCAGATTTCAAATAACGAAAACATTACTTTGGAGAACAATATATTGAAAGGAGCTCTCTAATTATGAGAAAAAAGACACTTTTGTTACTATCTTCAACCTTGATTTTAACTTCTTTAGCTGGGCTTACTTCTTGCTCGAACAACAAAAACGATTCTTCCACAAGCGGGAATGTTGAGACAATTCATGTCGAATCTGTTTCGCTCACGAGCTCCGTTGCATCTCTAGAAGTTGGCAAAACATTGACCCTGCAAACAAAAATCCTTCCTTCTAGTGCCACAAACCAGAACGTTACATATACATCAAGCGATGACGGAATAGCTTCTGTAAATGCATCAGGCATTGTCACAGGAGTAAGGAGCGGAAATGTTACAATCACCGTAAAAACAGAAGACGGAAACAAGGAAAGCTCCGTTTCTCTCCAAATCATTGAAGCTGGATATAAATACGTGACGGCAAACGAGATGGGCGATGAACTTGCTAGCACACCATATAAAAACAAGGTTGTCGGCGCAGATAAATATGGCCTTTCCTCTCCTGATCAAGTAGGCGTTGATATCGATGAAGCGAGCAAAGTTTTGTATGTCCCAAAAGAAGACTCTGAATTCGATAAAATAATCGAGAGCTCAGCATTAACCTTAGCTCAAATTAAAGAAGTTCTTCCTGAAGTAAGCGAAGCAAACGGATACGCTTCGATCCAGGGTGCAATTCTTCTGGCGAAAAAATACGTCGATGAAGGCAAGAGCGTTAAAATAAAACTGCCAAAGGGAAATATTGATGTTGACGCTTCTAAGGTCGCAACAACCCGCGCATTCATCCTAGATGGCCTTAAAAACGTCGCGATAGAAGGCGATGAAACGGTAATAAATCTTCAAATTTCCGATCTTTCCTATAAAGGATACATGACAATAACAAATTGTGAGAATCTCACAATAAGCGGCATCCGTTTCCGACAAGAAGTCGGGGCAAACGTAACAGGCGTTGTTCAAAGTTATGATGTCGATGAATATAGTGTGACCTTAAGCATCGATTCGGCATATAACGAAACGATGAAACGCGTTGTAGCGACAAACAAAAAATTACGCAGTTATCTAGAGTTCCACAAAACAACAAAAGCACCGATTCAGGGCGGTAATTTCTTCGTTGATTCTTTTACGAGCACGAATATTCAAGAAACAAACGGGCAATATAGCGTTACGATTCGTTTTAACAAAGCCATTAGCGAATCACAAATTGGCACGCTTGCTTCTTTGCAATTCGCTCAGTACGACGTTTCTGGAATTTGCATAAACGATTCTAAAAACATTTACTTGGAATCGTTAACGATGAATAAAGCGTACGGAATGGGCATCACTGCTGACAACGTCGAAAATTTCTACATAAATCGTTTTAACCTAACTGTAGAAGAAAACAGCAAAGATTTAATGACTTCGTGCGCTGATGCAACCCATTTCTCTTATATGACAGGTGAAGTTAAATTCACAAATTCCATCATCGAATATTCTCATGATGACGCACTGAATATCAAACATGGGTATTGGTACAAACTAGATAGCGCATCTTCACAAAGCAAAACGCTAACCTTAAGCAAGATAACAACCGAGATGCCTCTTCCAAATGCTGGAGATAAAATCGCCATCTATAATCAAACGAATTTTGAAGAACACGGAACATATACCGTTGTTTCCGTGGCTGAAGATTCAGGAAAGATGATTATTACGGTGAAGGAACGTATCTCTGGATATAGCTCTTGGGGAGATTGCCGCGTTACTTTCATTTCAAACACACCAACATTTGAATTTAAAAACAATATCATTAGAAACAAGAGGAACAGAGGCATTCTCGTTCAGGTTCCAAACGCGACGATTGAGAATAACACCTTCATGAATGTCGGACATGGCTCGATACAAGCCGCAACCGCGATGGATCAATTTAACGAAGCAACCCTTCCTCAAGGCCTAACGATCAAAAATAACAAATTTGTTAATAACAATTATTTAAAAGAAGGGACTTTATACGGCGATATTTCAATATTTGCCATTTCAAATAACGCTTCCGTAGCTCCAGCGGGAACGCTTTCTAATTTCACGCTTGAAAATAATTTCTTCTCTCAAAACGGTAATTCTTGCGTTTCTTTAAGAGGTGTTGGCTCGTCTATAATCAAAGATTGTTTCTTCTATGACGCCTCTTCATCTCAGCCATCTGGCGATGCTTATAACTGCTTATTCAGCATGTATAACACCGATAACATCACCATTGAAGGTTCATACAACCAGTACAATCTCAATAAAGGCCTCTCTGGAATAATTCCTCAAGGTTCCACATCTGACGAAAACACTATATTGAAAGACAACAAAAACATCGCTTTCCAAGTTATAGATGATGTCGGACCAGAAGTTGATGTTACAAAGGCGACTGGCGAAATTACGCTTGATGGAAAGTTAGATGAATGGGATTCAATTGGAGCTACCGATATCGAGATTCGTGGATATACGGATGCACTTGGCGGAGAGTGGAGCGAAAAGCAGCTTGAAGACACTTTTAAAATCAACTCATTGAAGATTACATATAACGATAC
>CAVGNL010000067.1:3054-3515 GCA_963630455.1 Prevotella sp. CAG:755 | reverse complement strand
GGCTCTTTTTGAACTTAAAAAGGGAGACAAATTGGAATTCCGTTATCATCAAAGCAAATATAATCCAACGGAAGTTAAGGTTTATTCCTCCCTTGGATTAGTTGGCTACGTTCCCGAAAACGATGAAGTTATTTTCTCTAGGCTTCTTGATGCGGGGAAATCCTTAATCGGAAAGGTTAAAGATGCAGATTTTTCCCATTCTTTTCCTTCTGTTACTTTTGAAATCTATCTCGAGGATTTTTAGGCGCTGATTTTGTTTTATTGATAGGAAATCGAAGCGAGAATAAAATATTAAGGGTATGAACAGTCTTGAAATAGTACTTTGGCTTCTATCTCTTGGGATAGGCGCGTTTTCGACTTATTTTATTTGCTTAGAAACCAATTGGACTTTTTTCTGGCTATCCTTGCCGATTTGTCTTCTCTCGTTTTTGCTTTTATTCGTTCTTTGGTTACTTTTTTTG
>CAVGNL010000067.1:0-3044 GCA_963630455.1 Prevotella sp. CAG:755 | reverse complement strand
TTATTATCATATCATTCGCATCACTGATTCGACCTTTCTCCATATCATCAACGTTTCTTTTAAACGCCATGGATTCGATAAAATGCCAAATGATCATAATTACGTTTTGGTTTGCAATCACATATCAAATTTTGACCAAATGGTTTTGATTGCCGCTTTAAAAAGAAAAAATCAGCCAATGGCTTGGATAAGCAAACCGGAGAACATGAAGTTCCCTATTGCCGGTCCTTTTATTCACCACGCCGGTTTTATTCCGATTGACAGAGAAAATCCTCTTGAAGGCATAAAGTCGATTAAAAAAGGGGTTGAATACCTAAATAAGAACGAATGCGCGATGGGCATATGCCCAGAAGGAACGAGAAACAAGACGAAAGAAAGTTTGCTTCCTTTCCATGCAGGGTCTTTTAAAATGGCAATGTGGGCAAACGTTCCGATTGTTGTCTGCGCCCTTCGAAAAACAGAAAAAATCAAGAAACGCTCTCCTTGGAGACATACAAGAGTAGACGTAGACATAGTGGATGTCATTTATCCTAATGAATACAAGGATAAAAGGGCAACGGAGGTCTCTCTTAGAGCCCGAGAAGCGATTCTTGAAGATATAGAAAGGAATATTGAATTATGAATTATCTCTTTTTTAATGAACTAGCGGATTCAGGAAAGTTAAAAGACAAAATCGCCGATATAGCCAAAGAATTGGGCGAAAATCTTCACGAAGAAATCAAAACTCTTTCCTTGAATGAGAATAATTGGGAGCTTTTCTTAAAAACGCTTACCTCCAAAGACAAAGTCATTCTGGTGGGAGGAGATGGAACGCTGAATCATCAAATCAATTCATTAAATATCGACGAAGAACTTCCTTGTTCCTTCTATTTGTATCCATATGGGACGGGGAATGATTTTTTGAATGATACCAAAGAAAAAATTGATCCTTCGACCCATTTAGTCGAACTCAATTTCTTCTTTAAAAATTTGCCATATGTTGAAGTTAAGGGGAAAACATATCGTTTCATTAATGGAATAGGTTATGGAATCGATGGCGAATGTTGCAAAAAAGCTGAAGAGCTTAAGGCATCAGGCGAGAAAAAGATTGATTATGGAAAAATAACCGTCGGCCTTCTTTTTAAAGGATATGTGACGCCTATTTCCACGATTAAAGTCGACGGAAAAGAAATTGGATCATTTAAAAAGACATATATTTCAGCTGCCATGAATGGGAAATATTATGGTGGGGGAATGATGGTGGCCCCTAAGCAAGAAAGAGGATCTGGCCTTCTTTCTTCCGTTTTGATTCACGGAAAAGGGAAACTAGGTACCCTTCTTTTGTTCCCTAAGCTTTTCAAAGGAACCCACGTCAAAAACAAAAAAGCAGTTTCTGTGATACAAGGAAAAGAAATTGAAGTATCCTTCTCTCGCCCGACTGCTTTACAAATAGACGGAGAAGTAGTGCCTAACGTTACGAGTTACAAAGCATATATCAAATAAGGATGATCAAGATGGAAAGCAAATACATTGCCTATAAAGATAGAAAAGGAAACGAATCGATTGTTTACTTTACAAGAGATTTATCGGAAAAAGGCTTAGAGAAAGCCTATAAAAAAGTCTCAGCAAGCCTTCATGGGAAGATAGCCGTTAAGCTTCATACCGGCGAGGCGCATGGCCCAAATATCTTGCCTCGCGACTGGGTGAAGTATCTATTTGCCAAGGATTTAGAAAACGCCACGATTGTTGAAACCAACACTTATTATGAGGGCGATCGCTACACAAGCGATAAGCATCGTGAAACGATTAAAATCAATGGATGGGATTTCGCACCCGTTGATATTCTCGATGAGGAGGGGACAAAGATGCTGCCTCTTCTTGGAGGGGAGTATTTTAAAGAAATGTCTGTCGGAAGCCATGAAACAAATTATGATTCCTTGCTTGTTTTAACTCATTTCAAAGGCCATACGTGCGGAGGATTCGGCGGATCGAATAAAAATATCGGTATCGGCTGCGCGGATGGAAGAATCGGCAAAAAAATGATTCATACGCCTAAGGATAACGAAAAAGACATGTGGGGCATCTCGCAAGAGGAATTCATGGAAAGAATGACTGAATCTTCGAAAGCGACGCTTGATTACTTCAAAGAAAATGTAGCCTTCGTCAATGTTTTAAGAAATATGTCCGTCGATTGCGATTGCACTGGTTTAGAAGCTGCTCCAGTTGTTACGCCTAATGTTGGTATATTAGCCTCAATTGATATCTGTGCGATCGATACCGCATCAGTGGATATCATTTACGCAATGAAAAAAGAAGAAAACCATGACTTGATTGAACGAATTGAATCACGGCATGGCCTTCGCCAACTCTCCTATATGCATGAGATTGGTATGGGTAATATCAAGTATGTTCTTATAGATTTAGATAATGATGAAAAACGCATATATCCATCTGATTGCGTTAAGAATCTTCACCCATTTAAAAATTAAATATCGTATTTTCATCGGTAAAACTCCATTAAATTTTTTAGATCGCTTCTTTGCTTAGCGATCTTTTTAAAAATAGGTCTTTTATTAGCGCTTTTTTAGCGCTTGGAAGAGGAAAATCAAACGGTTTTTAGGGAGCGATAACAAATGAAAAAAACAAAAATATTAGCGGTTCTTTCTCTTTCTGGCATGCTTTTGTTCTCCTGCACGGAGAATAAAGGCTCTTCTTCAAACGAGAATAACCATTCTGAAAGTTCAAATGCGTCTTCTTCTTCGATTCACCAGCATTCATATGCTAAAAGCTGGAGCAGCGATGAAAATAAGCATTGGCATGCAGATACATGCGGTTGCGGTACAAAAATCGATGAAGCCGATCACGTTTTTGCTGAAACTGCCGAAACCGATATTGGTACGAAAGAAACATGCAGCATCTGCGGATACGAGAAAACCTCGCCTTCCAAATACAGAATCGAAGAAAATGATTGGAAGAATGAGATGGAATCTTCTAATTTCACGATCGCTATCTCAATGGTCGTCCTTTCTCAAAATATCACCGTGACTACGAATGTAACTTCGGGC
>CAVGNL010000066.1:0-2129 GCA_963630455.1 Prevotella sp. CAG:755 | reverse complement strand
TTTCAAAATCTTCCCCTGTTTGATCAGATTTCGTCTTCCTCTTATAAGGAATGAACCCTTTGTTTTTCCTTGTTCCGAAATACGGCATATCTAGATTGTAACCCAAATGAAAGAATAACCCAAAATAAGAGCAAAAAGAAGTTCTAAGGCGATGATTGAAACCGTTCTTGGAAGATGATCTTTATCTTTCAAAAGATAGAGAGGCCCTAGCCCCGCTGAAGCGCTTAATCCAGCAAGCAGAGCCCCAAAAGGAATAAGTCCATCAAGATAGAGATTGGAGATAAGGACTGAGGCCGCACAATTAGGGATGAGGCCGATTATTGCCGCAAATAAAGGCGAAAGATAATAATTAGCAGTTAAAAAAGAAGAAATATCATCTTCCCCTACTCCTAAAAACAGTAAGCCAAAAAGGAAGGATATAGCATAAGAATAAGCAAATATTTTTAACGAATGAAACAAGGGATGCAACAAATGCTCATGCCAAACATTCTCTTCTTTTTCTTCTTCGATTTTGTGGTGACAACAGCCTATATGAACCTCATTCTCGCCTCCGCAAACTTCCAAATGAGAATTAACTTCATCATCATTTTTCTTGTAAATAAAGTCGACCAAGAGACCAACTAAAGCGGCAAAAACAATCTTGATTCCAACAACCATGAAGCCTATATACCATTTATCCCAATTTCCGAATAAAATCGGCAAAGCTTCATCAGAACAAGCTATGAAAACGGCCATTAAAGTGCCTAGCGTTAAATGCCCCTTTGCAAATAAGTCCGCCCCCACTACCGATATTCCGCATTGCGGTATTGCGCCAGCAAGCGACCCAAAGAAGGGAGCCATTTTCTTCTTTCTTTCAAAAAGAATGGCGATTTTATTTTCCAAAAACGAAAGAATGATATATAAAACGATTGCCACTCCGAAAATTTTTAAGGAATCAAGAAGTGTATCAAGCGCTAATTCACCAACATTTTCCCATGTCATGGTTTTTATTATAATCCTCCCTACGAAGTCATAAGAATAGCAAATAAAGGTCTCTTTGTTTATAATTATTTCATTGAGGTTAGCTTATGGAAGAAAACGATGCAAAATACGATCCTAGAATCAGAAGAAACAAATTAAAACCACATAAAGATTCATCATTTAAGAAGATAATAGCTATCGTTTCTGGCAAAGGCGGCGTCGGAAAATCTTTTGTTACTTCGCTTCTTGCCGTTTCCTTGATGAATAATGGGCACGATGTTTCGATAATGGATGCCGATGTAACAGGACCATCGATTGCAAAAACCTTTGGCGAGGATAATTACACTTGCATGGGCGATAAAGAAGGAATATTCCCCGCAAAGACAAAAAGAGGGTTGACTTTGATTAGCTCGAATAATCTTCTAGATGATCCTACGACGCCAATCGTTTGGCGTGGGAGCCTTATTTCTTCTTTAGTTGCTCAAATGTTCACGGAAGTCGTTTATGGAGAAAAGGAATTTCTTCTTATCGACATGCCGCCTGGAACGGGCGATGTTCCGCTCACCGTTTTTCAGCAATTGCCGATAGATGGAATAATTATTGTTACCTCTCCTCAGGATTTAGTCTCCGAAGTTGTTACGAAATCGATAAAAATGGCCAAAATGATGAATATCAAAATTCTTGGCGTCGTGGAGAATATGGCTTATGTAAAATGCCCGCATTGCGGAGAAGAGATAAATATCTTTGGCAAAGATAACGTTGGCAACTTGATCAAAGAAATGGATGCTAACTTGCTTGATAGAATAGGTATCGATCCCCAATTGACAAAATTAATCGATGAAGGAAGGATCGAAGAATACAAAGGAACAGATTTGGAAAAAACGACCAAAGAGATTGAGAATCTTCTTAAATAATCATTGATAAGCCAAAGCGTGAGTTTTTAAGCATCGCTCGGTTAAAATAACATAGTTTTGCGGTGATTTTTTGAATTTTGTTCAAATAAGTTTTCTTGTTGCCTTTTTGCTTTATCAATAAAAACTGTGTCTAAAATCAAAACATAATCTGTTTTTTGTATATGAAAAAATGTTTTTGAATCGAGACGCCCATAAGTCATCGAAAAGGTTATAATTTTTATAACATCTTTTCTGTTTTTTCAAAAAGGAGATAAG
>CAVGNL010000065.1:4842-8705 GCA_963630455.1 Prevotella sp. CAG:755 | reverse complement strand
GTCTAGGTTGACTAGAACCTATCGAGAAAGTGCGGCCCTTTTGCTAAATGAAGGGACTTTTGCAGTGGAAATTGAGAATTCTTTGTACAGGATAGAACTAGAATACTCTGATTTCGAACATTTAAAAAGAATGTTCAAAGACAGCGACATCGTTTTAGGTGATGTAACATTTGGAATTTCAGTAAGCCTTTCTTTGCTTGGAGATGCTAGAATTATAGATGATGTTTTGGAAAATTTTCCTCAAGCGAAGATTCTTGAAACAACGACGATAAAAACGAAAAGGAGATTGTAAAAAATGATTAGCGCAAATGAATTTGAAGAAAGACGTGCCCGCCTACTCGCCTTGATGGACAGCAACTCGGCGTTAGTGCTTTATTCAGGAGTCGGAAAGGTTAGCTCCGCTGATGAGACCTACCCTTTTGAAGTAAATAGAAATTTTTATTATCTTACAGGAATCGATCAAGAGGACTCGGCTCTTCTTTTAGTTAATTCCTATGGAGAAATGAAGGAATTTCTCTTCATATCGCCTTTTGACGAAAGAAAAGAAAAATGGTACGGAAAACGTTTAACTCCACAAGAGGCCGCTAAAATATCCGGCTTCAAGAATATACAAGTTATCGATTCGCTCACAGCGAAAATCGATGAAGTTTTGAATCCTAAATATGCTGTCTATGGCGAAATAAAGAAGCTTTATTTGGATTTAGATCGCGAAATTAAAATCGCCGATGATATGGATACTAAAGATTTAAAGAAAACAATCGAAACAACTTATCCTAACGTTGTCGTATCAGATGCCTATCCATTTTTGACGACGCTTCGCTTAAGAAAATCCGTTCGTGAAATTGCTGAACTACGTTCGGCTATAGATACGACTCAAGTTGGCATTTATTCGATTTGGTCAAGCATGAGGCCGGGGATTCACGAATATGAGTTGGCCGACGTTTTCTTGAAAACAGTTAACGATCTGAGCGGATACGAAGGTTTGGCCTTTCCGACAATCATGGCCTCTGGAATTCATGGGACGACCTTGCATTACCCAACCCCAAAAGACACTCTTAAGGATGGCGATCTTCTTCTTTGCGATTTAGGCTCAAGAAAGAATTATTACTGTGCTGATATTACGCGCACAGTTCCGATTAACGGAAAATTTAGCCCGCTCCAAAAACAAGTTTATGAAATTGTTTTGGGCTGTAATAAGATGGTCGCCAACAAAGCGCGTCCAGGAATTACGATTGAAGAGCTTCAAAATGCGACTGTTGATTACTTGGCAACTGAATGCTTGGCTGCTGGATTCATCGAGAATAAGGAAGATATAATCAATTATTATTTCCACGGAGTATCTCATTTCATCGGCTTGGATACGCATGATCCTTATCTTTCTCCTCTAACTAGAGAATATAAAAAAGTACCTCTTGAGCCTGGAATGGTTATATCTGATGAGCCAGGTCTTTATATGGCGGATAAGGGGATTGGTATCAGAATTGAAGACGATCTTCTCATCACAAATGATGGATGCGAAGTTCTCTCAAAGAAGATTATTAAAGAAGTGGCAGAAATTGAGGCCGCTCTTGCCAACAAGCATCTTTAAGTTTGCATATTCGGCTTTGCGAAAACAAAGCCTTTTTATTTTTCTTCTTTTGTTTCATAATATCGGTAAATAGATAAAAAGGAACACATCTATGAAGAAATATATTTTGGCGATTGACCAAGGTACGACGTCAACTCGCGCTATTCTTATCTCCCATTCTGGAGAAAAACTTTTTCAAGCCCAAAGAGCGGTGAAATGCCTATATCCAAAACCAGGATGGGTTGAGCAAGACGCAAATTCGATTTGGATTTCCGTCGTTGACGTTATCAATGAATTGCTGATCGTTTCTGGAGCGACGATGGATGAAGTGGCAGCGATTGGTATCACCAACCAAAGAGAGACAACCGTTGTTTGGGAAAAGAAAACGGGGAAAGCCATCTATAATGCCATTGTTTGGCAATCGAAAGAAACACAGGAAATATGCGAAAGGTTTGGAGAACATACGGAAATGATTCGCCAAAAGACTGGTTTGCGCATAAATCCTTATTTCAGCGCTTCGAAAATTAGATTCATTTTGGAAAACGTCCCACATGCCGAGGAAATGATGAACAAAGGCGAATTGCTTTTTGGCACAATCGATTCTTGGATCATATACAAAATGACCAACGGAAAGGTTCATGCCACCGATTATTCAAACGCTTCAAGAACATTGCTATTCAATATCAAAGACCTTTGCTGGGACAAAGAACTCCTTAAACTATGGAACATCGATATCAATATGATGCCTGAAGTCAAAGAGAATGATGCGGACTATGGTGAAGCGACCTTCTTTAACGGTGGAGTTCATATTTTCGGCGTTGCTGGAGACCAACAATCAGCTTTATTCGGACAATGCTGTTTCAAAAAAGGGCAGTCGAAAAACACGTATGGCACTGGCTGTTTCATGCTTATGAATACCGGCAATGAGCCTATTTTCTCCAAAAATGGGTTGCTTACAACCATCGCTTGGAAAATCGGCGATGAAGTGACATACGCTTTGGAAGGCAGTGTCTTTATCGGTGGGGCTATCGTTCAATGGTTACGCGACGAAATGGATTGGTTTAAGCATTCATCACAATCGGAGGAGTACGCTTCCCGAAAACCTGATACAAATGGAGTATATGTTGTTCCGGCTTTTGTAGGGCTTGGAACTCCATATTGGGATGATGACGCAAGAGGCGCGATATTTGGTCTAACCAGAGGCGCTGATAGACACAACATAACAAGGGCCGCTCTCTACTCAATAGCTTATCAATCGACAGATGTGATAAAAACGATGAAAGAAGATGCGAATCTTGATTTAAGCGTCCTTAAAGTCGATGGTGGGGCGTCGGCAAACGACATGCTGATGCAATTTCAGTCTGATATCCTTCAATGCGAAGTTCGCCTCCCATCATGCGTGGAAACCACCGCTTTGGGTGCTGGATATCTTGCTGGGCTTGGCTGCGGTTTCTGGAAGGATTTAAAGGAAATAGAAGACAATCATTGCTGCTCGAAGAAATTTTATCCGTCGATGAGCGCTAAAGAAGCTGATGAGCTCTATGATGGTTGGAAGGAAGCCGTTAAGGCAACACGGGCGTACAAGCCTAAAAAAGATCTATAATATGGCCATATGCCAATAACCTTTCTTAAAAATAAAAAATATGTCGTAATTAGCCATGAAAACAGGGTAGCTTACTACCAAAATCTAAAAGATGAGCAATCCTTGAATCTGGATATCGTTACTCTTAGTGAATTAAGGGAAATGTCCTCAAAAGAAAATTTCGCTAATTTTTTCATGGCTAAAGAAATAATTATCTCTGGATATTACACAAACGGAGACGAAATAGCTCATTATATAAACTCTATTTCCAATAACATGGCTATCGGATATGAACTAGAAGAAGAGGCGATTAACGATTCTTTTAATGCCAGGTATTGCCATAGCGCCATCAAGGGAGAAAACGAAGCCATTTCATTGGCTTTGAAATATCATGAAACTAACCACGAAGAAAATGTGTATTTTCTTTCTTTAGATCATGATTTTGGCAAATCCGTTGGGGACATGTATGCGTTTATTAAAATTCTAAATGGTTACGTTTGCCCATTGGACGGTCATTTTATAATTTTGAATTTCCATAATGATAAAAAACTTTCCAAAGAAGATGAGACAGCTTTAGAAACATCCCTAAAATCTTCAAAACTTATTGCTCTTTTCTCCGTTAATCACGATTAGTTTTGAATTTTCTTGCTAGAAATGTAGAATAGGGGCATGTCAAATATTTTGGAAAAAGAAAAATACTTTGCATTATTGGAG
>CAVGNL010000065.1:0-4832 GCA_963630455.1 Prevotella sp. CAG:755 | reverse complement strand
ATTGGAGGCTTTGAAAATACCTTCCTCGATAAGCTGGGATTTTCTTTATCAAATTTATATTGATGCAAAAGAGTCTTCGAAGGGCTTTGCTGAGAGTAACAATGTAATTGCCAATCTTGACGTTAACGATGTTACCTTGACATTGTATCTTGCTAACGAGCATTATTTTTATCTTTTGACTCACTCGAATCAAAAAGAGGAAGACATAGTTGACGATGAGCAATACGAACAATTCCTTCTATCAATCGCTCTCGACAAGTATTATACGAATGAACATCTTTCTTTCAAAAATTCATCGTTTTCCAATCGTTTTCAGCCGGAGATTTCTACTATTTCTTTGTATATCAATTTTATTTTAGGAATGCTTTCAAGATACAAACAAGGCGATCCTAAGCAGACTCTCATCGTCGATATAATGCAAAAGGGGTTTTCGATGGCTCAGTGCATTATTTCTTTGCTTATCGGAGGTTTTGAGACAGAAGCGTTCTCAACTTGGAGAACACTTCATGAAAATGAATGCATTTTGCTCACCTTGGTACGTTATGGGCAAAATGTCATAAATGAATATCTTAAGCATTTGCAATATGCGGTTTGTTTTCGTGGAGGAATGCCGACCAAAGAAGAGACAGACAAGGTTTTCTTACAAATAAAAGAAGAAATGAAATCGCATGATCTTAAGAGCAAGGATATGAAACGCTTCATTGAATATGGTTGGCTTTATGCCGTTCCTGAACTCGAAAAAGAAGAAGGCTTTAAACTAAATTTCCGTGACGGCGTGGAAAGAGGCGCCAAGCTTCGTGATTATTCCAAAGTCTATGAGATGTCTAGCGAGATTGCCCATTCCTCTCCATTGCTCATTTATTCTCGTAAGGATTATTTTTATTTGATAACATTGTTAAATCTTTATGAATCATTCTTTAGACTTGAAAAGGTTTTTTCCTCACTCTATCTATCTTCCGTAACCAAGGAAGAACAAGAGTCTTACGTGAAGATGCAAAACCTGTATCATAGCGAACTTCTTGCCTCTTATTCAATAATGCAGAAACGTTGGAAAAACATGAACGAAAATCAATCAAAGGAAAATAAAAAAGAACCGAATTAATCGGTTCTTTTTTATACATCAGCATAACATGAGCCGCCTATGAACTCTCTCATTAAAGAGTTGGAAGGCACCCATTGATCAGGCATGTCGATAAAGAATTTAAGCATACCGATTAATCGATGAGCATCTGAATGATATGGAGAATCATTAGGCATGGCTTGCAAAAGCGGCAAGGCGTATTTTTTCATGACCGCCAATTCATATGGCAGGAAACTGTTAAAGACATAATCGCATCCTTCTTGATATGGATAAATCCATCTGAATTCTCCAGCGCGCACTTTAGCCCACATTGAGAAAGTCTCTTCGGCAGGAGAGTTACGGAATTTTTTGTCGCGCACAAGCCTACGTAACAAACGCAAATCAGTCAAAGACAACGGGTTATGGTCATCGAGGTTTATTTGAGCTTGTGGAGAAATGAAGATTTTGAATTTTTGACTCTTTGGAATTTGATAAGTCAAGCGATCGTTTAAGGCATGTATTCCTTCGATGATTATCGGCTGATCTTTTTCTAACATTAATTTTCTTCCGGGAACACGATGGCCCACCTTAAAGTCAAATTTTGGAAGTTCAGTTTCCTCTCCGCTTATTAAACTGAGGAGGTTTTCGTTGAAATAATTAATATCAATCGCCTCGATCGTTTCATAATCTGGCTCCCCATCCTCTCCCAAAGGGGTGTTATCT
Organism: Prevotella sp. CAG:755; assembly: GCA_963630455.1. Classification (GTDB taxonomy): domain Bacteria; phylum Bacillota_I; class Bacilli_A; order RFN20; family CAG-826; genus UBA4951. The sequence continues at coordinate 3,049 of CAVGNL010000065.1, read as the reverse complement.
CTGGACATATAATAATCATCAGTGGACAAACGTATCGGTTTGATGCCTCTGGAAAGCAACTCAATTCTTAAGCGGTTCGCAAACGTTGTTTTTCCGCTTGATGAAGGACCGGCGATGCAAATAATACGAACATCCCTGATATTATCTTCAATTATTTGACCTAGTTCGACCAATTGTCTGTTGTGCCTGTCTTCACAAACATTGATTAATTCTGCCGTTCCTGCCGTTTTTATTTCTTCATTTATTCCGGCGACCGTAGATATTCCGACGACTTTGGCCCAATCATGTGACTCTTTAAGAGTCTTTCTATAAGTGGGAGCATCTTCGAATTCAGGAATTTCCCCATGACATTCTGAACGTGGATATTGAACTAAGAAGCCGCTTCCGTATTGTCTTAGTTTATAGTTTTTAATGTAGCCAGTTGAAGGAACCAAATGTGAGTACATATAATCCAAATAACCATCGCATTCGTAGAAATGAACCGTTTTTTCTGGGCGATATTTCAGAATATCCTTCTTATCCTCGAAGCCTCTTTCGTCATAGATTTTTTCCGCTTCGGAGTTAGCGACAACAATTCTTTTTAAGGGGAGGTCACGCGAGATGATCGAATCTAGTTCGGCTTGTATTTTATTTAACATCGCGTTATTGGCATGAGCATTTGGGTCTAATAAGTGTATGGAAATGCAACGGCTTATGTTGTATGCCAAACGAATTTTCAAATTTGGATAAGCTCTCGCAAAAGCCATCGCTAAAACATAACGAAGAGAGGCCTCGTACATTTTCATTGCTTGGGTTGAATTCAAGTCAAGAAATTCGACGTCGGCATCATAATATATCTCATAGGTCAATTCTCTGATCCTATTATTGACTTTCGCGCAAATGATTTTTTTCTCTTCTCTTTCTTTTTCGCTTAATAAGCTAAGTATCGAAGCTTTCTTATCAAATTCCATAGTTTTACAACCGATATTAATTTTAAATTTCTGCATACAGATACTCCTTTCAGCCAAAACACATTATACTTTTTTTCTAAAAAGCAAGGCAATTTTGGTTTGCTAGTTATCATAATGAAAACGCCCGTTTTATGCAAGCGCTTTCATATGGCATATTCATAAATTTCAATTTCTTTTCGTTTAGTTAATATAAAAAACTAACCGAAGTCAAAAAATGGTAAAAAATCCTAGGAAAAAACTCTTACAAAAAAGAACAAAAATGTTAGAATTATGTCGTTGCAATTATGATGAATTTTTATACGAAATTAAATGATGACAAAAAAGTGTTCTTCTGGCTATCGATTCTAGCTGTGGTGGTCTTTTTGGCCCTGTCACCGCTTTATTTTTTCGGACTTGATAAGGGATATCAATATCCTAATGGATGGCTGCTTGGGTCGGCGATAGAGCTGTTTGCTTATTTTTCCTTGCTTAAATTCTCTGATCTTGTGACAAAAGAAAATGGAAACAAAAAAACCGGTCTTATTATTTTATCAAGTTTACTCCGACCGTTTTTGTATATAGTTGTGTTGGTTGTTAGTGGCATTTGCACTTTCAAGCCAGAGTGGTTTGGTGGTTTCGATGCTTTTTCGTTTTGGACTGTTATCGCCTCAATCTTACCAATGTCAGCAGTCGTTTTGATTGTTCATTTTGTAACAGCAAAGAAGAGCGGGTCGTCAGAGGGCAAAAGATGAATCTCGAAGAACGTTTAAAGGACATGCTTGTTTTTGATTGGGAACATCTCAATGCTCCTTTGTTTTCGTCTTTGCTTTTGATACTTATTTTAATCATTCTTGGAATCGTTATCGGCATCAAAGCGAATAAGGCGGTGAAAAACGAATCTTACAAGCACGCTCCCAGGGGAATTCTTTTTTGGGCTGATGCATATTACGATTACGTGACAAATTTCACGATTAACAATATGGGCAACTCCTCGGCGATTTGGAGCGGATATTTCTTCACGTTATTCGCCTATCTCTTTTTGGCTTTCAATTCTTCGCTTTTTGGATTTCCTAGCATAATGGATTGGCTTCCAGGTCCGCTTTGCTTATCAATCATCATGTTTTTATGGATTCATATTATTGCCATAAAATATCAGCATTGGTCATATTTGAAACGTTATATCGATCCAATCCCGATTTTCTTGCCGATCAATTTAATTACAATGTGGTCGCCGATCATTTCAACGACAATGCGTATGTTCGGGAACGCTCTCGCTGGAACGGTTTTGATAACTTTGATTCAATGGGCGACTTCGAGTTTGTCTGCCTTTATCTTTTCTTCACTTGGCGCATCATTGCAACTACAGAACGTCACGGGTAATTGGAATAACTGGTGGAATTCATTCCCTTATTGGACAGGAACGATTCTTTCCCCGATTCCTATGGGCGTTTTGAATATTTATTTTAGTTTGTTCTCCGGGTTTATTCAGACCTTGGTTTTTGCTTCTTTAACGGCTCTTTGGATAGCCCAAGAGAAGCCTCAGGATGAAAACAACATTTATTTGGCTTTCCGTCCTGTGCCGGCTGATTTGCTTGTGTTAGGACAAAACAAAGAAGTTATCAAAGACTTATAGGAGGTAAAAGTATGACAGATGTAGGTCTTAAAGCTCTTGCTGCAGCAATTTGCGTTGCCTTTGGCATGATTTCCGCTATCGGTGAAAGTTGGATTGCTTGTCACACAATCGATGGCATGGTTAGAAATCCTGAAATGGCGGACAAATTAAGAAGCAACATGATTGTTGCCGTTGCTCTTGATGAATCAACCGCTATTTATTGTTTGATTGTCGCAATCTTGATTATTTTCGTTTTATAAGGTGCGCTGAGGATGAATTACATTTTACTTGCAATATTAGAAGATGCTTCTTCGTCCGCCCCTTTCCAACCTGAAGATTTTTTAAGCAAGATTTTTGGAAATTTCTGGTCGTTATTGATTAATCTTCTTGCGTTGGTGGTTCTTTTTCTCGTGCTTTTCTTTGTTGCGTATAAACCTTTGAAAAAATACGTGACGAAAAGAAAAAATTACATTGAAGGAAACATCAATGCAGCAGAAACAGCAAAAGC
>CAVGNL010000064.1:0-3805 GCA_963630455.1 Prevotella sp. CAG:755 | reverse complement strand
AACGGATAACCCTCAAGAAGTGGGGGCGGATTTGGTCGCCGATGCCGTTGGTGCTGTTTCCTTATACGGAAATAATCTTTTCATTGCCGATTTAGGCACGGCAAACAAATTCATTTATGTCGATGAAAACTTTTCTTTTGGAGGATGCGCTATAGCGCCAGGCCTAGCGATAGGGGCGAATAGTTTAAGCAAAGACACATCCGCATTACCTGAGGTCAATCTTTTAGCGCCTGATCACGTAATAGGCAAAAATACTCACGATTCCATGAATGCGGGCATTATTTTCAGCAACGTTTATGCAATCGAGGGCTTTGCAGAGTCTTTCGAGAAGGAAGTAAAAAAACCTCTTCGCAAGATTTTAACTGGTGGCAATGCGCCATACGTCAGAAAACACCTGACGAATTTTGAATACGAAGAGAATCTTCTTCTGCTTGGTTTAAAAGAAATAGATAAAAGGAATAATAAAAAATGAATTACATGATAATATTTTTCTGGGCGATGTTGATTGCCTGGGTTGCTTTGCTGATGCTTACCTTCCATAAGGAAGCTCCAAAAGGCGAGGTGAGGGCGAAAGATATTACATTCCACGCTTTGATCGTTGCGCTTATTGCGGTTATGGGCTTTGTGCCTCAAGCTGGATATATCCAAATACTTCCCGGCATTTCCTTTTCGCTCATTCAATTGCCTGTGCTTATCGGCGCTTATAGAAAAGGATGGAAAGGCGGATTGATATATGGACTTGCTTTTGGCTTGACCTCATGGGCTCAGGCGGCAATGAGCGGAACTGGATTCAACGCTTTGTTCATCGTGCCTTGGGTTAGCGTTCTTCCACGAGCCATTTTTGGCGTTTTTGCAGGCTTTGTCTTTGATTTGCTCCGTAAAACTCCTAAACTATATAAGAACCCATTCGTAATTGGCGGTCTTTCGTTCGGACTAACCATCTTACATACGGTTCTCGTATTTGCTTCTCTCTTTATTTTCTACACTGATACGATCGTGGGATTATTCACCTCCTCTTCGCCAGTTGCTGAAGGAGTGACATATACGTTTGCAATGGTTATTGCTTTTGGAATGCTTGGAGAGGCTACGCTTGGCGCGATTCTTACCCCAATAATTTCCAAGGCTATTAGCAAGGCGCGAAGAAATTAATTAGGAGAAAACATGCCAAATTTCAAGAAATTAGCAAAAAGTTATGAAAAAGAAGCCGTTTTGGCTTTACAAAAGTTCGTTAGAATTCCCTCGGTTTACGACGAACATACAATTAAAGAAGGGCAGCCATTCGGAGAAAACGTGAAGAAAGCTTTGGATTTCTTCGCCAAACTTGGCGTTGACTATGGTTTTAGGGTCCGCAATGTTGATGGATATGCCGTTGAATTGGAAATTGGCGAAGAGAACGCTCCTTTAATTGGTATTTATGGGCATTCTGATGTTGTTCCTGTTTCTGGAAATTGGAAATATCCTCCCTTTTCTGCCACTTTGAAAGACGGAGAGATTTATGGAAGGGGGTCTTTTGACGATAAAGGACCATTAACGGCTTCCCTTTATGCGGTGAAACTTTTGAAGGACAATGGTCTTCTAAAAGGATATCGCGTAAAAATCGTTAGCGGAGGAGATGAAGAAAGAGGATCCTCTTGCTTGAAATATTATTTCGAAAAAGGAAATGGCGAGGCGCCTAAATATGGTTTTACCCCCGATGCTAATTGGCCTTTGATATATGCGGAAAAAGGTATCACACACGGTAACCTTACTAAAAAAATCACCTTTGATCAGATTATTGCGATGGATGGCGGTACGGTTACTAATGCCGTTTGCGATTCCTTATTAGTCACCTTGAAAGGCGATGACAAATTCGCCAAATACCTCAAAGACAACAAAATCGATTGCGATATCAATTCTTCGAAAGAGCTTCTCATCGTCCGTTTCAAAGGGAAAACCGCTCATGGCTCAACGCCTGAACTTGGCGTTTCGGCTGCTAAGCTTGGCTTTGAAATCATCGGAAAATATTATAAGAACGCTTTCTTAACGAAACTTGCATCCGCTTTCGATAATAACGGCAAGATTTTTGGCGGATATAGCCTTTCTCCGGAATTAGGGGAATCGACTTTCAATTTTGGCGTTGTTAAATACATGAATGGCCTATTAACAATCAGCGTCGATTATCGTTATGGTGAACTCGCCAATTCAGAAGATGCAATAAAAAAGCTATCTTCTTATGTTGATATGGAATTTATTCTCGATTCCCTTGCCCCATATCTTTTATACGATAAGAAATCGCCTCTTGTTTCAACTCTCATGAAGGCCTTTAAGAAAGAAACACTTCAGCTTTTCGCTAAGCCTCTTGCTATCGGTGGTGGAACTTATGCGAAAGAGGCTCCCAATACAGTTGCTTTTGGCGCTGAATGGCCAAAACACCCTGGCGGAATGCATGCTCCAGATGAGCATATGAACGTTGATGAATTTATTCAAGATATTGCTATATACGCCCGGGCGGTTTATATGTTAGGTAATTTAAAGTGAGAGGGCGTTTTAAGAAGTGGGCAAGTCCATTTCTCGAAGAACATACAGAGTTGGTTTTGAAAGGGATTGATCCAAATAATCCCTTCTTTAATAGCAAATCTCTTCATCTTGAAATCGGATCAGGCAAAGGCGATTTTATTATAGGCATGGCAAAAAAACATCCTGATGTCAATTTTTTAGCCATTGAAAGAGACCTTTCGATTGCTGGAATTCTTGCTAAAAAGGTTTTAGAATCGGGATTAGGTAACATTCGTCTTATAAATGGCGACTTTGATTTGCTTTATTCGGAATTGCGGTCTTTGAAGTTTGATGTCATCTATTTGAATTTTTCGGATCCATGGCCTAAAAAGAGACATGAAAAGAGACGCTTAACGCATCTAAAACGTCTCGAAGAATTTGCCGAATTGCTTAAAGACGACGGACAATTAAAAATAAAAACCGACAATGATTCGCTATATGCTTTCACGCTTGAGCAAATACCTTTGTCTCCGTTTAAAATGATTCTTAATGAAGAGAACTACATCTTTGATGAAAATAATGATGTTTGCAGCGAATACGAAAGAAATTTCCGTTCGATCAACAAATCGATCCATCGTATATTTTTAGCTAAAAAATAAGAAGGAGAACATTCTATGTATCGTTTATTTTATGATTATGAAACAAATGGAGATATTCTTTTTGTAATAATCGATCCTGAAAAGAAGGTCGACGAAGTTATGAAGAAAGGGGATGTGGCTTATTTGTATTCCAAAAAAGAGCTTGTTGGAATTAACATCTTTGAAATCTCTGATGTCGTTAGAATCAAATCCAAAGGAGTTATTTTCGCCCCTGATAGAGCTTTAATCGCGGCTATCAACACAATCCTCGATAAACCATTAGAAGAAGAAAAAGAATCAGGGTATGAGGTTATGAGCATAGCTAATCTCGAGGAGCACCCACTTGATGAAAAAGCAAAGATAGTCACGCTTAAAAGTCTCAATAAAACATACCAATCCGTCTCCTATTATCCAAATTTAAAAATTGGAATGCTAGTCGTCGTGGCAAAAGATGGCACGATTCTTTATAATGGCTCGCTTTTCCATAAAAAACTTGTTAAAAACATCCCAGTGGAAGTTTCTCTTCTTTCGGGAAAAGAATTAAAGGTTTCCGATGATTGCAAAGAAGCTTTTTCTCCCGAAGGATATAAAGAAGGAGATGATTTCTTCTTGATGAGCGAGGCTAAATAAAATGAAGAAAATAATTGCAGAACCTTATATACCTGATGAAGATTACGATAATCCTGCGATGG
>CAVGNL010000063.1:0-2148 GCA_963630455.1 Prevotella sp. CAG:755 | reverse complement strand
TACACCTACTAGCAGTTTTCGAGACTGCCCCCTTCGGCCACTTGGGTACTTCTCCGTAGCGACATTAATAATATCGCCTTAGCGATTTATTCACAAGAAATAAGTGCTTTTCTCGTTTCTATGAAACCTAATTAAGTGTTAACATAGTTAAGGCGAGTTTTCTTGCTATGTTTTTATGATTGAATCAAATGAAAACTTTTTTGGAAAATTAACCGAATTTTTTGAAAAAATCGGCGAATGGTTTGCATCGCTTGAATGGAATGTGATAGTTGGTTGGACTGCCATAACATGCGCTTGCATTGTTTTAATCATACTCGTGACGATGTTTTGCGTTTTGAAATACAAAGACGCAACATTCGGCCATGACGTTGCCTATGAATCTAGCGGGGCTCGCGCTTATCGAATTGATTCAATTCGTGATTCTGTAACATATTTTGATCTTTCGAATATGCGTAACGTGAAAAATGTCACTTTGGAACAGTTTTATGATTCATTTCCGGAAAAAGAGCAGAGTAAGGTCCGTTCCTGGATCGAAAATGTGCTTTCTGGCAAACAAACAACGGATTTTTTGCAAACCGATGTCTATTTAAAAAATCACAAAAAAGCATCCTCTTCCTTTTTACGCATCACTAAATCTGATCCTTCCAAAGGCTTGCTTCATTTGGAAAGTTATTTGCTTAAGAATTCAACAAAGAAAAAATCATCCATCCCATCCGTTTCGTTTGTTTCTGAAACTCAATTTTCTTCGGAATTGAAGAAAAATGGCGCTTCAAGAGGCACGACATTCTGCTTTTCTTTGAAAAGAAAAAGACAAGATTCATATGATAACAACGTTCCCAAAAACGTTTCCTTCAAATTCAGAAATGCCTTAGATCGTTATTTATTTGGGAATACCCAATTGATGAAACTTTCTGATAATGAATTATTGGTCTGCAATTTTGATATCAACGGGCAAGAAGAGGCTGTCGCCTATGCCCTAAGAACAATTAATGGTTTAACCAATGCCTTAGCTTCAAAAAGCAAAAATAGCGAACCCACATATGTAATAAAAGCTGGAATCGTCGCAAACAAAGATTTATTTGGCGATACAGAATCGTTAATTGATTATTCCCAACGCACTGCCTTAAATGCCTATGAAACATCCTCTTCCTTAGTTTATTATCGCAAGGGATTTGACGATTATGTTAACTTCGATGTTTCAAAATATCGTTCAGAGGTCGAAAGGATTATTTTTGACAAAAGAATCAATAATTACTTTCAACCTGTATACGGCGTGTCAAGACATTCAGTGTTAGGATACATCTCAAAACCCGTTCCTGATGCGGATAGAACATCCTTTTCGAGCATTGAGGAATTAAAAAACTACGCGATTAGAGCTAAAGACCAAAATAATTTATTCGGTTATTTGGCGAAAACGATTGTCTCGCGTTTCGTTTCGGAAAGGCCTTTACGTTCCCAAAGACTTTTCTACCCTGTTATGGTAAGAGAACTTCAAACGATACCCGCGATATTCTCAAATTTAAAGGGTGCTAAGGAATCGAACATCATGTTTCTTTTGAAAGAAAACGATGTCATCTCTGGAATGAAACAAATTGGTCTGGATAATTTATGTTCTTTAATCAAGAACATTGATTTAGCTGGTTTCTCTGTAGGGCTTGTCGTTAAAGGAAATGCCATCAACACAGATGAAAGAATTTTGAAATTGATGGATATTTTCTTCGTTGATTTCAAAAACGATGACACAGATAGCAAACATATGGATATGGTCATCAGATCCCAGTTGCATGCCTTAGTTGAGAAACTTTTGAAATACAAAAAGATAATCGTCGGCGCTAACCTTGCTGATTGGAATGCGATAGAATTGGTCGTTGGATCGGGGATTGATTATGTTTCGAGCGACCAATTCGGCCCTTACCAAAACGGCTTTGTGCCTCTTAGAGAAAAAGACGAAATCCGCTTAAAAGAGATGAAAGGAAATAAATAACAATCATGGAAAAGAAAAATGAAGCGATAACCTCACGCGATGTCGATTTCGCGAAATGGTATACGGATGTATGCCGCAAAGCAGATTTAATGGAATATTATTCGGTAAAAGGCTTTATCGAATATTTGCCTTATTCCTATGCGATGTGGGAAGAAATACAAGCG